>JBBQGL010000004.1:0-53326 GCA_038323025.1 Hyphomicrobiales bacterium | reverse complement strand
CTCGCATAGCGCAGGCCATGTCGGCCGGCCGCACGGCGGTGTTCGGGTGTCCACATCGGGCGCTCCTTCGCGAATCAAGCGCCCGCAAGGGAATCACATCCGATTCATCCGACTCAACAACTTCCCGGATCGGCTCTCAGGGCCGCCAGATTGCCGGATATGATGCCGGTACCTGGCGGCACGATGATTTCGGAGCCGTGATGCGGTACGCCGACTATGGCGACCGGCAATCAGCGTACGGTTGGGAAATCGACCACATTATCCCCTCCTCCAGAGGCGGATCGGACGACCTTTCCAACCTGAGGCCGCTTCACCACCGGATCAATTCCGGTCTCGGCGGCGCCCTCAGCGGAGGGTAAATCGGCCGACACGATCATCTCGCGAATCTTCGTGGGATCGTCCGGTTCGGGGATGGGGCTGACAAACAGTCCCATCCCTTTCAGCGTCTCATAGAGGCGCGCGTTTCGCGTCCAGCGGTCCATGTGCTCAGGCAGGATTTCGGCGCTCATGGCTCACTCCTATCATATCCAGAACGCCACCACTTTGGTTAAGGTTCCGTTCGGATAGCCCAGCGTTTCGGCCGGCCATCGTCACCGACGACACTCTTGCCCTCGTTGTTTCTCAGCGACGAATCGACCGTGCCGAACAGCCGCCAGCGATCCTCGCGGGACGGCTCCGCGATGCCCTTGGAGCGAAGCAACGCGACGGCAATCTCCTCTCCGCTCATGGGAGCCGTGGCGTCTTTCAGGACGCCTAGCACCAGGCGGAAGATCGTCCCACGTTTGAACCAAGGGTTCCGACCGTTCTTGCGCTTGGAGGCGATGCTACGGACGTTGTAGCCGGGTTCCAGAAGCTTCAGGACGTGCTCGACGTGGATCATATCCTAGCGAAGCTTGATCGCTTCCTTGGCGTTCTCTTTGATCCTGCCGCCGATTTCAGCGTGAAGCTTTATCAGGGCGTATAGGGCTGGCTGGTGTTCCACTCCGCGAAATATGCGGATAGTCGGTATTCATTTCCCGTGGCGTTTGCGCCATAATACCGGGCCCGGTCACTTTCCGCGAACTGGTCAATCACTTCGGCAGCGCATCGGCCGCCCTCGACGCCGTTCCCGACCTCGCGCGGCGAGGCGGACGCCCGATACGGCTGCAATCGGAACGCGATGCTGAGCGCGAGCTGGCCGCCGCCGATGCCATCGACGCCCGCTTTGTGGCCATCGGCGAGCCGGATTACCCGGCGGCGTTGCGGCACATCGACGGCGCCCCGCCGCTCATCGCCGTGCGGGGAGAAACGGCGGTCCTTGCCCGGCCCGCCGTCGCCATCGTCGGCTCGCGTAATGCATCGATCGCAGGGCGGAAATTCGCAATGCAGGTGGCGCGCGACCTCGGCGATCGCGGGCTGGTCATTGCCTCCGGCCTCGCCCGCGGCATCGACGCCGCCGCCCACGAAGCGGCCCTTAGCTCCGGCACGGTCGCCGTCTTCGCCGGCGGCCTCGATCGCATCTACCCGGTGGAGAACGAGGGGCTGGCGGCACGGATACTCGACAACGGCGCCCACGTCTCGGAAATGCCGATGGGATGGGAGCCGCGCGCCCGCGACTTCCCCCGCCGCAACCGGATCGTGTCCGGCCTCGCCCTCGGCGTCGTCATCATAGAGGCGGCCCGGCAGTCCGGCTCGCTGATCACCGCCCGGCTCGCCGCGGAGCAGGGACGCCTGGTCTTCGCCGTTCCGGGCTCCCCGCTCGATCCGCGCGCCGCCGGCTCGAACCGGCTGATCAAGGACGGCGCCCATATCGTCACCGAGGTGGCGGACATACTCTCAGAAATCGACCCGATGCTGGCGGGGCCGCCTGTTTCAGGGCCGGCGCTGGAGCAGGAAGCGGGGGAAGGCGCCGGCCCGCTCGATGCCGGCGATGACGACCGGGCGAAGATCGTCGCCGCGCTCGGGCCGACCCCGGTGGCGATGGACGAGATTGTCCGCTTCACCGGCATCCGTCCCGCGGTCGTCCACCTCGTCCTTCTGGAACTTGATCTTGCGGGGAGGCTCGAGCGCCACCCTGGTCAGCGTGTATCGCTGCTCGACGAGTGAAGGCGGAGGTGCGGCCTCGCGTCCTCCCCGCGTGGAGCGCTCCCCTCGAGGCCGGCGGCGGTCGCCGACGCGTCGTCCTCCACCATGCCGAGGAGATAGGCGAGAAAGCCGAGATTGGCCTTGGCGGCCAGCGTCCTCAACTCTTTTGCCATGTCCTCGATGTAATGCGCGGTGGCGCGGCTGTCGCTCTCGGCCGCCTGCGGCACGGTAGGCATTCCTCGCTCTCCACGGGTTTTCTGAAACGGCAGCGGACGATTCAATGATACAACTATTGAGTGTGATAGAATGATTACAATAACCAAAAGTAGTATTAATTGGCAAGCGGCCGACCGGCGGAATCGCGCGGAATGAGAGGCTGCTCGGCCGGCCCTTTCGACAACACACTGGACGAAAAGGGTTTTCGTCCCTATCTGTGACCCGCCTGAGCCGGGGCCGGCCCGGTTGCCAGCCCCCTTCATTGACACCCATCGGCGTTTTCTGGATTGTCCCGGCCCTCGGGCGGGCGCCAGTTCACTTGCCGAACGAGCCGCCCCGCTTCCGTTTTTCTCTAGGCCGAAAGCAGCGCGCTTATCCCTGATGCGCACATCATGAACCTCGTCATCGTCGAATCGCCTGCCAAGGCAAAGACCATCAACAAGTACCTCGGGCCCACCTACCAGGTGATCGCCTCCTACGGGCATGTCCGCGATCTGCCCGCCAAGGACGGCTCGGTGAACCCCGAGGACGACTTCGCCATGCGCTGGGAAGTCGACTCCAAGGCCGGCAAGCGCCTTTCCGAGATCGCCGCGGCCATGAAGGGCGCCGACCGCCTGATCCTCGCTACCGACCCGGATCGCGAGGGCGAGGCCATCTCCTGGCACGTGCTCGAGGTCCTGAAGGCGAAGCGCGCCATCGAGGGCAAGCCCGTCGAGCGCGTCGTCTTCAACGCCATCACCAGGGACTCGGTCCTCGAAGCCATGCGCCATCCGCGGCGCATCGACGATGCCCTGGTCGACGCCTACCTCGCCCGCCGCGCCCTCGACTACCTGGTCGGCTTCACGCTCTCGCCGGTACTCTGGCGGAAACTCCCCGGCGCCCGCTCGGCCGGACGCGTGCAGTCGGTGGCGCTCCGCCTGATCTGCGACCGCGAGGACGAGATCGACGCGTTCAAGCCGCGCGAATACTGGTCGGTCGCGGTGACCCTGGAGCCGCCGAACGGCGGCCGTTTTGTCGCCCGCGTCGTCGGCTTCGACGGCAAGCGCATCAACCGGCTCGACATTCCCGACGAGGCGATGGCCCGCCGCGTCGAGGCGGCGCTGAAATCCGGCGCCTACCGCGTCGTCTCGGTCGAGGCGAAGCCGGTCCGGCGAAATCCGCCGCCGCCCTTCACCACCTCGACGCTGCAACAGGAAGCCTCGCGCAAGCTCGGCTTCGCCGCCAACCGCACCATGCAGGTCGCCCAGCGCCTCTACGAGGACGGCATCATCACCTACATGCGCACCGACGGCGTCGACATCGCCCCCGAGGCGCTTGCCGCCACCCGCCGCGCCATCGCCTCGCAGTTCGGCGAGCGCTATCTGCCCGAGCACGCGCGCCACTACACGACCAAGGCGAAGAACGCCCAGGAGGCTCACGAGGCCATCCGCCCCACCGATTTCTCCCGCACCCCCGATTCCCTCGGCCACTCGCTCGAAGCGGACCAGGCGCGCCTCTACGAACTTATCTGGAAGCGGACGATGGCGAGCCAGATGCAGGCCGCCGAGCTGGAACGCACCACGGTCGAGATCGCCGGCGGCCACGCCGGCGAGGCGGCGCTCCGCGCCACCGGCCAGGTCGTCCGCTTCGACGGCTTCCTGACGCTTTACCAGGAAGGCCGCGACGAGGATTCCGAGGACGAGGAAGGCGGCCGCCTGCCGCCGATGAAGGAAGGCGACCCGCTCAAGGAACACGGCATCGCCGTCGAGCAGCACTTCACCGAGCCGCCGCCGCGCTACACCGAGGCGACGCTGGTGAAGAAAATGGAGGAGCTCGGCATCGGGCGGCCGTCGACCTACGCGTCGACCCTGACCGTGCTGCGCGACCGCGACTACGTGCGGCTGGAGAAGCGCCAGCTCATGCCCGAGGACAAGGGGCGGCTGGTCACGGCGTTCCTGAAGAGCTTCTTCGAGCGCTATGTCGAATACGACTTCACCGCCGACCTCGAGGAGAAGCTCGACAAGATCTCCAACGGCGATCTGCTCTGGCGCGACGTGCTCCGCGAATTCTGGCGCCAGTTCTCCGCCGACGTCGCCGAGACCAAGGACCTGCGCGTCTCCGAGGTGCTCGAGGCGCTGAACGAGCTGCTCGGCCCGCACATCTTCCCGGCGCGCGCCGACGGCGTCGACCCGCGCACCTGCCCCCTCTGTGGCAATGGCAAGCTCTCCCTGAAGCTCGGCAAGTACGGCGCCTTCATCGGCTGCTCGAACTATCCCGAGTGCCGCTTCACCCGCCAGCTCGCCGTCTCGGGCGAGAACGGCGGCGCCGCCGAAGCGCTTCCCGACAAGCGCGTGCTCGGCACCGACCCGGAGAGCGGCCTCGAGGTGTCGCTGCGCACCGGACGCTTCGGCCCCTACATCCAGCTCGGCGAGGCCGAGGGCAAGGAGAAGCCGAAGCGCGCCAGCCTGCCCAAGGGCTGGGACGCGGCGACGCTTGAACTCGATCGCGCCCTCGCCCTCCTCGCCCTCCCCCGCACCATCGGCGATCATCCCGAGACCGGCAAGCCGATCACGGCCGGCATCGGGCGCTACGGTCCGTTCGTGCTGCACGACGGCACCTACGCCAACCTCGATTCGGTGGAGGAGGTCTTTTCCGTCGGCGACAACCGCGCCGTCGCGCTGCTCGCGGAGAAAAAGGCCGGCGGCGGGCGCCGCGGCCGCGGCACGCCGGCGGCGCTGAAGGCGCTCGGCGACCACCCGACGCTCGGCGGCCCGGTGACCGTGCGCGACGGCCGCTACGGGCCCTACGTCAACCACGGCAAGGTCAACGCCACCCTCCCGAAGGACACGCCGCCGGACAGCGTGACCATGGAGCAGGCGGTCGACCTGCTCGCCGCCCGCGCCGGCAAGTCGCCGGGCAAGGCCAAGCGGAAGCCCGCCAAGGCCAAGGCTCCCGCGCGGCCGAAGGCGCCGCGGAAGAAGAAGGCGGCGGCCTGAACTGCCGCTTTCCGACGCTGCAGGGACCTACACGGTCACGTCCGATGCGAGAGCGGATAACTTCCGCGCGCGCCCGCGCGGCTTCGATCTTCAACCAACCTCAAGAACAAACATTGGCACGCCAGCATGGCGGGCCTATCTAATCAGAAAGAAATACTCACCTGACCCAGAACAGTTTCAAACAATCCATGCCATCGAAACCGCGGCCGCATAAGCCGCAGAAGACACTACCCACCCGCGAAGAACTGCTCGCCTTCGTCGCGGAGAATCCCGGCAAGGCCGGCAAGCGCGAGATTGCCCGCGCGTTCGGAATTACCGGCAGCGACCGTATCCCGCTGAAGCAGATGCTGCGCGAGCTCTCTACCGACGGCCTCGTCGAGAAGCGGCGGAACCGCCTGAAGCGCCCGGGCGACCTGCCCTCGGTCAGCGTGCTGGTGATCACCGGCCGCGACCGCGACGGCGAAATCCTGGCAGAGCCGTTCGAGTGGGCCGCCGAGGACGGCGAGCCGCCGCGTTTCATGATCCCGCCGACGCGCCACGGAAAAGGCCCGGTGCCCGGCGTCGGCGACCAGATCCTTGCCCGCATCACGCCGCCCGCCGACGGCGTCGCGCCGACCGCGCGGGTCATCAAGGTGCTCGAGCGGAAGCCGACCACCCTCCTCGGCGTCTTCCGCCTGACCGAGGCGGGCGCGCGCATCGAGCCCGTCAGCCGCAAGGACAAGGCGCTGATCGTCGATCCCGACGGGATTGGCGAAGCCAAGGAAGGCGACCTCGTTGCGGTGAGCGTCACGCGCTCCGGCCGCTTCGGCCTCGACCACGCCCGCGTGCGCGAGGTCATCGGCTCGATGAAGAGCGAGAAGGCGGTGAGCCTCATCGCCATCCACGCCCACGGCATCCCGAACGTCTTCCCCGAAGAGGTCCTCGCCGAGGCGGCCAAGGCGCGCCAGGCGCCGCTCGCCGGCCGCGAGGACTGGCGGAAGCTGCCGCTGGTCACCATCGATCCGGCGGACGCCAAGGACCACGACGACGCGGTTCACGCCGCGCCCGACCCCGACCCGGACAACAAGGGCGGCTTCCTCGTCACGGTCGCCATCGCCGACGTTGCCTGGTACGTGCGGCCGGGCTCCGGCCTCGACCGCGAGGCGGTCAAGCGCGGCAACTCGGTCTATTTCCCCGACCGGGTCGTGCCGATGCTGCCCGAGCGCATTTCCAACGACCTCTGTTCGCTGCGCGAAGGCGAGGACCGGCCGGCGCTCGCCGTGCGCATGGTCTTCTCGGCCGACGGCCGCAAGCGCAGCCACCTCTTCCATCGCATCATGATGCGCTCGGCGGCGAAGCTCAGCTACGCCGAGGCCCAGCACATCTTCGACGGCGGCACCTCCGGACACGGCGGCGAGGTGCGCGAGGCGCTCGCCACGCTCTGGGACGCCTACCAGGTCCTGTCGCGCGGCCGCGACGAGCGCGAGCCGCTCGCCCTCGACCTGCCCGAGCGGAAAGTCATCGTCGACAAGAACGGCGCCATCGAGAGGATCGTCGTCCCCGAGCGGCTGGAGGCGCACCGCCTCATCGAGGAGTTCATGATCCAGGCGAACGTCGCCGCGGCCGAGACGCTCGAGGCGAAAAAGTCGCCGCTGGTCTATCGCATCCACGACGCGCCCTCGATGGCGAAGCTCGAGGCGCTGCGCGACTTCCTCGCTTCGATCGAACTGTCGCTGCCGAAGAGCGGCAACCTCCGGCCGTCGCACTTCAACCAGATCCTGAAGCGCGTGAACGCGTCCGAGCACGGGCCGCTCCTCCACGAGGTCGTGCTGCGCACCCAGGCCCAGGCGGAATACCACCCGGAGAACATCGGCCACTTCGGCCTGAACCTGCGCCGCTACGCCCACTTCACCTCGCCGATCCGCCGCTACGCCGACCTGATCGTGCACCGCGCGCTCGTCCGCGCGCTGAAGCTCGGCGAAGGCGCCCTGCCCGAAGGCAGCGAAGCGCACCTGCCGGCGATCGCGGCGCAAATCTCCGCCGCCGAACGGCGCGCGATGATGGCCGAGCGCGACACCGTCGACCGGCTGGTGGCCCATTGGCTTTCCGACCGCATCGGCGCGACCTTCCGCGGCCGCATCTCCGGCGTCACCCGCGCCGGGCTATTCGTCAAGCTCGACGAGACCGGCGCCGACGGCTTCGTGCCCATGCGTTCGCTGGGCACCGACTATTACCACTACGACGAGGCGCGCCATGCCGTGATCGGCTCGCGCACCGGCGAGATGCATCGGCTCGGCGACAAGGTCGAGGTCAGGCTGGTGGAAGCGGCGCCGCTCGCCGGCGCGCTCCGTTTCGAGCTTCTGTCGGAGGGAACGGTGCTGGCGCGGAAGGACAGGCCCCCGCCCCAGCGCCGCGAAACGCGCAGCCCGCCGACAGCGGCGCGCGGCAAACGGCGCGGTCGCTAGCGCCGAGGCCACGTGCCGGAGGCTCCCACCTTGACTTTGCCGGGCGCGGTCGTAAGGGTGCGGGCAAATCGCGACTAGAGGTTTTTCGCCATGGCCAAGGCCGCCACCATCAAGATCAAGCTGGTCAGCACCGCTGACACCGGCTTCTATTATGTGACCAAGAAGAACTCGCGCACGAAGACGGAAAAGTTCGTGCAGAAGAAATACGACCCGGTGGTGCGCAAGCACGTCGAGTTCCGCGAGTCGAAGATCAAGTAGATCTCGCGACCGTCAGGGCCGCAAAAGCAAAAAGCACCGCATTTTCGCGGTGCTTTTTTGTTGCGTTAGTGGCCGGCCCAGAACGGATTTGTACGAGGAGGCCACTCAATCCGTTCTGGAACCGGCCGACCCTACGGACCCAGGAGATGCGCCGGACCTGAGCACCCGCAGGGTTTTCGTGAATCGGTCTGTCGTCGTTTCGGGTGCTCGAAGGTGGTTACCTGGGGCTTCCGAAATCCAGCGTGAATTTAGCTGCTGGCCGCCCGCTTGCCTACCCTAAAGCACTGATAGGACGGACAGATTTTCGTGTTAGCTAACGGGTAACCCTAACGGGCCCGACAGAAAGCGAGGCATTCCGGGCTTTTAGGCGTTAGGCGGCTGCCGCGACCCGGTTCCGGCCTCCCCGCTTGGCGCGATAGAGCGCGTCATCCGCACGTTTGAGGAGTACCGCGGGTGTATCCTCGGCCGAATTCAGCGAGGCAATTCCGACGGATACCGTGACGTGGAACGTTCGCGCCGCGTCATCCACCTGGAATGGCTCGGCGCCGATCTTCTGGCGAATGCGTTCGCCGACGAGGAGGGCCAGGGCGGAATCAGTATCCGGCATGGCGACCACGAATTCCTCGCCGCCCATGCGGCAGGCCAGGTCGATGCCGCGCACGGCCTTGCGCAGCCGCCGCGAGAACTCGCGGAGCACATCGTCCCCGGCGGCATGGCCGCCGGTATCGTTGATCGCCTTGAAATGATCGATGTCGAGGACGAGCACGGAAAGCGGCCGGTTCCGCGCCGCCGCTTGCTGGACGAGCGTACCCAGATGACGCTCCAGGTAGCGCCGGTTGTGCAGGCCGGTAAGGCCGTCGGTGATCGCCATCTCCAGCGTCATCTGGACGCTGTCGCGCAAGCGGTCCGAGAAGCGCTTGCGGCGGACCTGCGTCTTCACCCGCGCCAGCATCTCGTTCCGGTCGATCGGGCGCATCAGGTAGTCGTTGACGCCGAGGTCGAGACCGCGGAGCAGCCGTTGATTGTCGTCCGGGTCGACGATCACCAGAATCGGAACCAGCCGCGTCCGGTCAAGCGAGCGCAGCTGCGAGCACAGCCGGAGGCCGTCGATCTTGGCGAGCGTCAGGCTGACGATGGCGAGGTCGTAGTCGCCGTCGGCGGCCTTGAACAGCGCCTCCTGCGGGTCGGATTCCTGATCGATCGTATGGTACGGCGCGAGCGTCTTTTTCACCCGCTCGATGGTTGCCGGCATGTCCTCGACGAGGAGAATGCGGCCGCCGAGCCCATCGAGCTGGGCCGGGTCCATGGCGTCGTCCAGGCCGATGTCGTTCGACGTGCTCACCCGCGTCATCAGCTCGTCGGTAAGCATCTTCAGGCGGACGAGGCTCTTCACGCGCGTGATCAGCGCGATGTCATTGACCGGTTTGGTGAGAAAATCGTCGGCGCCGGCTTCCAGCCCGGCCACCCGATCGGACGGCTGGTCCAGCGCGGTGACGATGATCACCGGGATATGCACGGTGCGTGGATCGCCCTTCAGCCGGCGGCAGGTCTCGAAGCCGTCCATGCCGGGCATCATCACGTCGAGGAGAACGATGTCGCAGCGGCCGCGTCCGCAGATTTCGAGCGCATCCGGCCCGTTCGTCGCCGTGACGACCTCGAAGTATTCGGCCGCGAGCCGTGCCTCGAGCAGCTTGATGTTGGCGATGTTGTCGTCGACGATGAGGACGCGGGCGGTCATCCGGATCGCCTCAGAGATCGCCGAGATAGGTCTTGACGGTCTCGATGAACTTGGTCACCGAGATCGGCTTCGACAGGTAGGCTTCGCAGCCCCCCTGCCTGATGCGCTCCTCGTCGCCCTTCATGGCGAAGGCCGTCACCGCGATCACCGGGATCGAGCGTAGGTCGTCGTCTTCCTTGATCCATTTGGTCACTTCCAGGCCTGAGATTTCCGGCAGCTGGATGTCCATGAGGATGAGATCGGGATGATGCAGGCGCGCCAGATCGATCGCCTCGAGGCCGTTGCGCGTCTGCACGATGTTGTAGCCGTTGGCCTCAAGCAGATCGTGGAAGAGCTTCATGTTAAGCTCGTTGTCTTCCACTACCAGAACGGTCTTTGCCATTGCCTCGTACCACGCCGCTGCGTTGCCTCAGGTGGCGTTCGCCCGCCGTGGCATAGCCGATTCCCCGTGTATAAAAAGTGATAGCGATGATTTCTTTCGGAAACGCAAACGGATGCTGAGAGAACCGGGGGTATTCTTCGGCCGCGAGGCGGCGGAGGGCCTGGCGGTTTCCGCCCTCTCCTTCCTTGCGGCGCAGCCGGAAGCGCTCGGGCGCTTCCTGGCACTGTCAGGGATCGGTCCCGGAACCTTGCGAAAGAGCGCCGCCGACCCGGGATTTCTGGCTGGAATCCTTGACTTCCTGCTGGGCGATGAGGCCCTGCTGCTTGAATTCGCGAGGCATGCCGGCGTCCCGGCAGACCGCATCGGCAGGGCCCGCCGGCTGCTTGACGGAAGAAGCCCGGACGCCGCTTCGTGAGTTCGCGCCCGTAAAGCCGCCCTGCCCTAGCGGGCGTAGGCCGCGGCAGTGCGCGGTTCGTGCGAGGTGTCCGCCCCGCGCTCGTGGGCGTGATCGCGATCGGCAAGCGCCTGGATTTTTGCCAGATCTTCGACCGCCAGGGCGCACTCGGCCCGCGCCGTTTCAAGCTGTTCCCGCATCCCCGCCGCCGATGCCGCGAGATTGTCGCGCCGCTGGGTCGCCGCCTTGGCAACCGTCGGATAGGCGAAATGGGCAACGTCTTTGATGCCGCTCCGCTCTTCCTCGGCCGCGATCTGGTCGGTGAGATCCCGCGCCATCTTCTCGAATTCGCCGATCATCGACTCGATCTGGGCGACCTGGCGACGCTTTTCGTCGACCTGGAATCGCTTGAGCCGGATCAGACCTTCGCGCGACTTCATGACGGGCTTACTCCTTGACGCTCTGTTCTGCCTTGCCGCGCCGCCCGATCCGCCGGTTGCGGCGGCTGGCGGAGCCGACCGGAACCCTGCCTTTTCCGACAAGGTGCGCGGTCGCTAACCTTTCATTTACGTCTAACGTTAATCATGGCCGTGGATGGCTTAATTCGGGGTAAATCCCGGGCACCATTCAGAGCCGGGTTTCCTTGAATCTTGTGAATCGCTTAGATCGGTTTCCTCAACTTGGTTAAGAGAGTATTAACCGATAGATTTGCTAAAGTTCTCAAGGTAGTGCGAGAATTAGCCTACATTTCTCATTAATTAGCTTGTATCGGCGAATCAGTTTTTGTTAACCATTGGCTGTTAGCGTGGCGAATCGAGGTTAACCGTTCCTTGGTTTCGACCTGATCCCGCTAGCGCGCCAGGCGCCGGGGGCCAGGCAGGGGGATTGGATGCGCGTACTTCTCATCGAGGACGACAGCGCTACCGCGCAAAGCATCGAGCTGATGCTGAAGTCCGAGAGCTTCAATGTCTATACGACCGATCTCGGCGAAGAAGGCGTCGATCTCGGCAAGCTCTATGACTACGACATCATCCTTCTCGACCTGAACCTCCCGGACATGTCGGGCTACGAGGTTCTGCGCACGCTGCGCGTATCGAAGGTCAAAACACCCATTCTCATCCTCTCCGGCCTCGCCGGGATCGAGGACAAGGTCCGTGGCCTTGGATTTGGCGCCGACGACTACATGACCAAACCGTTCCACAAGGACGAGCTGGTTGCGCGTATCCACGCGATCGTCCGTCGGTCCAAGGGCCACGCCCAGTCGGTCATCACCACCGGCGACCTCACGGTCAACCTCGACACCAAGACGGTCGAGGTCAACACCCAGCGCGTGCATCTGACCGGCAAGGAATACCAGATGCTGGAGCTGCTCTCGCTGCGCAAGGGCACCACCCTCACCAAGGAGATGTTCCTCAATCATCTCTATGGCGGCATGGACGAGCCGGAACTGAAGATCATCGACGTCTTCATCTGCAAGCTGCGCAAGAAGCTCGCGGCGGCGACCGGCGGCGCCAACTACATCGAGACGGTCTGGGGCCGCGGCTACGTGCTGCGCGAGCCCGACGAGCACGAGATCCGCGAAAGCGCCTGAGCCTCACCGACCGCGTCGCCTCCTCCCGCGACGCCAAACTCGAAAACCCCGCACCTCCCTCGCGGGGTTTTTCTTGTCGCGCGGGGAATGGTGAATGGCCAATCGTGAATGGTGAGATGCGTCTCACCACTCACCATTCACCATTCACTTCCGTTCCTAGAGCAGCCCGACTTCCTGCAGCTTGGCCTCGACGATCTCGCGATCGAAGGGCTTCAGGATGTAATCGTCGGCGCCGGCGCGCATGGCGCGGGCGATATGGGCGACGTCGTTCTCGCTGGCGCAGAACACCACCTTCGGCTTGGTGCCGCCGAGCGACCCACGCAGCTCGGCCAGAAACTCGACGCCGCCGAGGACCGGCATGTTCCAGTCGACAAGGATGATGTCGGGCATGTGCTCGCGGCAGATCGCCAGCGCGGCGCGGCCGTCGTCGGCCTCGCTCACCTGGAAATCGAGGTCCTCGAGGATGCGGCGCGCGACCTTGCGGATGACGCTGGAGTCGTCGACGACCAGGCAATGCTTCATGGCTGGACCCGGGTTGGCGCGAGCCGCCGTACACGTGCACGGCGAAGCGGCGGCAATCGAAGCGAGCCTATGGATGAAGGGTTAACGCAGCCTGAAGCAGTCAGGCGGCGGGAGCCGCCGCCGGAGCATCGGCGGAGACGGCGCTCTCGGCGACGACCGCCGAGATGACGACATCGGCGCCGTCGAGCGCCGCGCCGACCGTCAGCCGGCAGGCGCGCGCCAGCGCGCCGGTGTAGTAGCCCTGGACCATCTGGGCATCGACGGCGATCCCCGCGATGGTTCCCGGCACCAGATGCTCGAACGCGGCGGGGATGCGGGCGCTCGGACCGCTGGAGCGGAGCGTGAAGCGTGGCGTTTCCTTGCTGCCCTCGACCTTGACGTTGAGCGAGCCGCCGCGCGGCACCGCGGCGATGGCGAGCAGGATCAGGTTGAGCAGCAGCTTGACCTGGTTCTTGGCCATGAGGATGCGCGGCGCGGTGAACGAGAATTCCGCCTTCTCGCCCTGCATGTAGCCGGTAGCCACCTTCTCGGCATCGGCGAGGTCGATCTCGGCCCCGGCCGAACCGGCCGCGCCGAAAGCCAGCCGCGCAAACTGGAGCTTGGCCGACGCCTGGCGGGCGCTCCGCCGGATCAGGTCGAAGGCGAAGTCCTTCATTTCCTCGCTGTTGTCCTCGTCGAGGACCTCGAGGCCGTTGATGATCGCGCCGACCGGCGAGATGATGTCGTGACAAACGCGGCTGCACAGGAGGGCCGCGAGGTCCAGCGCTTCAATGTCGACCCGCTCCGCCATCGTTTCTCCGGCCGGATTCTCGGGCGCCGAATCGCGCCCGCCTTCGCTTCGCCGGGATACACCGCCCTCGCCGCCCTGCCAACCGCCGGAAAGTCGGCTTTGCCCACGGTCCGCCATCTTTTCGACTACACTCCCCAACATGCTTTGATTCGGCTATTTTTCAGCCGCGACCGGCTCGGCCGGTCTGTCGATCCATTGGGAAGGGAACGAAAGAAAATGGTCCGCCTCCTCCGCCTCCTCGGAATGGCCGTTGTGCTGGCGGGTCTTGCAGGCAGTGGCAAGGCCCTGGCCGACGACACCACGTTCAGCTCCAACGAAATCATCAATGCCGGCCACCAGTTCTTCGGCGACGTGTCGGAGGGCCTGGCGACGCTGGTCGAGCGCGCGGCGTCCAAGTACGGGCTGCCGAACGGCTACATTCTCGGCCAGGAAGGCAGCGGCGCCATCATCGGCGGCGCCCGCTACGGCAACGGCGAGCTGTACACGAAGAACGCCGGCAAGCACAAAGTCTTCTGGCAGGGTCCATCGATCGGCTTCGACTTCGGCGCCAACGGCGTCCGCTCGATGATCCTGGTCTACAATCTGCCTTCGGTCGACTCGCTCTACACCCGCTACGTCGGCGTTGCCGGTTCGGCCTACATGGTCGCCGGCCTCGGCATGACCGTGCTCGCCAAGAACGGCGTCTACGTCGTGCCGATCGTGTCCGGTGTCGGCGCCCGGCTCGGCGTCAATATCGGCTATCTGAAGTTCACCGACCACCGCACCTGGAACCCCTTCTAGGGGAACGCTCAACGCGGACGGCGACCGGTATCGATCAGCCGGCTGAACGGCGGCGAACCGCCATCAGCCGGCGATTCCGATGCGCTCACCGGCGTACTTGCCGTCCCGGATCGGCCGCCACCAGGCTTCGTTATCGAGATACCAGCGCACGGTATCGTCCAGGCCGGCCTCGAAGTCGCGCGCCGGCTTCCATCCGAATTCCGCTTCCACCTTGCCGGGATCGACGGCGTAGCGCCGGTCGTGCCCGGGACGATCCGCCACAAACGAAATCAGCTCGTGGTGGCTGGCGCCGCCCCCCCGCGGGTGATGGCGGTCGAGCGCATCGCAGAGCCCCTTGACGACGGCGAGGTTGTTGCGCTCGGCGCGAGCTCCGACGTTGTATTTCTCGCCGACGCGCCCCTGGGTCAGGATCATGACCAGCGCGCGAACGTGGTCCTCGACGTGGATCCAGTCGCGCACGTTCTCGCCGCGTCCATAGACAGGCAGCGGCTTCTCCTCGATGCCGTTGAGGATCATCAGCGGGATCAGCTTCTCCGGGAATTGCCGCGGGCCATAGTTGTTCGACGTATTGGAGACGATCACCGGCAGCCCGTAGGTGTGGTGCCAGGCGAGCGCCAGATGGTCGGCGGCGGCCTTGGACGCGGAATAGGGCGACGACGGCCGGTACGGCGATTCCTCGATGAAGATGCCGGCGTTCAGCGGCAGGTCGCCGAACACCTCGTCGGTCGATACCTGATGGAAGCGGAAGCCCGACCGGCGCGGGGCATCGAGTTTCTGCCAGTAGCGGCGGGCCGCCTCCAGCAGTCGAAACGTCCCGACGATGTTGGTGTCGATGAAGGCGCCCGGGCCGTCGATCGACCGGTCGACATGGGTCTCCGCCGCGAGGTTGATCACCGCGTCGACGCGGTGCTCTTCCATCACCGCCAGCATCCTGCGGCCGTCGGCGATGTCACCGCGCACGAAGGCGTAGCGCGGCGAGGCCTCGATATCCGCCAGCGACGCGAGGTTGGCGGAATAGGTCAGCTTGTCGACGTTGACGACGGAATAGCCGGTGTCGCGGATGATATGGCGGCAGAGGGCCGATCCGATGAAGCCGGCGCCGCCGGTGACCATGATCCTCAACGCTTGGACTCCAGGTATGAGAACGGCGTCTCGATCTCGGCAAAGCGCGGAAAGCCGGCGTCGCGCGTCGATAGCGTCGGCACCTCCCCGGCAATCGGCCAATCGATCCCGATCGTCGGATCGTCCCAGCGTATGCCGCGGTCGCACGCCGGAGCATAGTGGTTATCGACCATATATTGAATGGTGGTTTCCGGCTCGAGGGTGAGGAAGCCGTGGGCAAAGCCCGCCGGCACCAAAATCTGGTTGCCAAGCTCGGCGGAAAGCACGAGCGAAACCCATCGTCCAAACGTTGGCGAACCGAGGCGGATGTCGACGGCCACGTCGAGGGCCGCGCCCTGGACGGCCCAGACCAGCTTGGTCTGGGCGAAGGGCGGCGCCTGGAAATGCAGGCCGCGCAGCGTCGCCTTCTCCGCCGACCAGGACTGGTTGCTCTGCACGAACCCGACGACGAGACCGGTTTCCTCGGTGAAGCGCTTGGCGTTGTACACCTCGCGGAAGTGCCCGCGATTATCGCCGAACGATTTCGGCACGAGTTCGAGCACGTCGGGGATATCGAGCTCCCTGACGGAGAGGGTCGAGGCCGGCGCTTTCTTCCGCAAAGACCGGCCCGCCGGGCGCAAAGGCGCGCCCACGGATTCGTCGGCCCACGCGACTTCCGCCATGGCCCTATTCTCCGACCGCCAGCGCGACACGCGGCAACGGCGCCGCGGACCGGTTCTCGCCGGCCATCCGCGGCAGCAGCGCGCGCAACGGATCGAGAGGATCGCCGCCGATGGAGGCCAGCGCCTTGCCGTAGTCGGTCTTGCCGAGGTGCGTGGCATGGACGTTCAGCCGGTCGCGATCGATCCACCCGGCGAAGTAGGCGATCTCTTCCGGCGAGGCCACGAGCTGGCCCTGCCGCCTCTGCATGGTGTGCACGAACTGCGACGCTTCGAGCAGCGAGGCATGGGTTCCGGCGTCGAACCAGGCGAAGCCGCGCCCGAGAACCTGCACCTGCAGCGCCCCGTCCTCGAGGTAGGAGAGGTTGAGGTCGGTGATCTCGTACTCGCCGCGCGCCGACGGCTTCAGCGCCTTTGCCCGATCGACCACCGTCTCGTCGTAGAAGTAGAGGCCGATGACGGCGAGGTCGGACTTCGGATGCTTCGGCTTTTCCTCGATCGAGGTGGCCCGGCGATCGGCGTCGATGCTGACCACGCCGTAGCGTTCCGGATCCTCGACCCGGTAGCCGAACACCGTCGCGCCGCTGGTCAGGTCGCAGGCCTCGAGCAGGATTTCGGGGAGGCCGTGGCCATAGAGAAGGTTGTCGCCGAGCACCAGGCATGACGGCCGCCCGTCGACGAAATCGGCACCGATCACGAACGCCTGCGCGAGACCCTCCGCCTTCGGCTGGACGGCATAGCTGATCTCGACCCCCCACTGGCTGCCGTCGCCGAGCAGGCGGCGGAACTGGCCGGCGTCTTCCGGCGTCGTGATGATGAGAACTTCACGGATGCCGGCGAGCATCAGCGTCGCCAGCGGGTAGTAGATCATCGGCTTGTCGTAGACCGGCAGCAGCTGCTTGGAGATCGCGATGGTCGAGGGATAGAGCCGGGTTCCGGCACCTGCAGCGAGAATAATTCCGCGTCGATTCATGGCCGCTTTCTCCAGTTTGCCGGCGGAGGATAACCGCATCGCCCCGCACCGCGGCGGCCCGTTTTGCGGTGCAATGAACGCGGCCATACCCGCGTCGGATGACTTTGCCTCAAAAGCAAAATGGGAAGCCGTCGGCCGTCACCCGGCGGCGAGCTGGGTCACCAGTTCGCGCATCCGCGGCACGCAGATGCGCGCCGCGTCGTAGCGGCCGACGACAAATTCGCGCGCCCGCGCCCGCATCTTGTTGAAGCGGTTCGGCTTCAGGACGGCCTCGACGACACGGTCGGCGAGTTGGTCGGTGTCGAAAAAGGGCACGAGCATGCCGTTATCGCCGTCGATCACGTCGCGCAGCGGTGCGGTATCGGAGCCGATGACGACGCATCCGGCGCTCATTGCTTCCAGAAGCGACCACGACAGAACGAACGGGTACGTCAGATAGACGTGCGCGGACGACACCTGCAGGGCGCCGAGATACCGCCGGTGCGGGAGGCGGCCCGCGAAGTGCACGCGGTCCGTGTCGATGGAACCCCTGACCTCATCGAGGAACATGGCTTTCCATGTCCTTCCGTTCGGCGGCTTCATGCCATAGGAGGCACCGTCGCCGCCGATGATCACCACCTCGGCGGCGGGAAGCTTCTTCAGGATGCGCGGCAGCGCCCGCATGAAGACGTGATAGCCGCGGAGCGGCTCGAGATTGCGCGCAACGAAGGTGATCACCTGGTCGCTGCGGGTGAGCACGCGCCCTTCCGGCAGCCGGAACGAAGCCTCGCTGTCGGGTGCCGCCACGTCCACATCGACTCCCTCGTGGATGACCTCGATCTTGTCGCGGAAATGCAGGGGAAAGGTCGATCGCTGCCACGGTGTCGGCGAGACGCCGATGTCGGAATCGGAAAGCGCCAGGAGAGTCGAGGCGTTCTTCAGATGCAGCGAAACATGCCCGTCGAGCCCGGCTTCCGGGAACTCCGGATCGAACCCGACGTCCCTGCCCTCGACGCCGTAGAAGAACTCGCAATAGACGGCGATGCGGGCTTTAGGAAAGAAGGTGCGGAGTGGCAGCGTCTCGCCCCAGCCGGGGTGCGCGAGGATCACGTCCGGGACGAACCCCGAGGCGCCGAGCGACGACAGGCAATAAAGCACCTGCTCGGCCCGCCGGCATTCCAGGTCGAAGCGCCGCGCGAAGGGATGGGTGCCGGAAACGTCGGCTTCGCCCAGATGATATTTCCGCAATTCGACGCCGCGCGTGGCGTGCGAGGTGGGCGAACCCACCGCCGCCATCCTGACGCCGGGGTCGCTCGCCAGCGCCTGCATCAGATTGCGATACTGGGCCGGCAGGTTGTTGTGAATGAAAAGAATATTCATCGAATATTGTATTAATAATTGTCAGTAGTTATGCATTCCACATCTATTGTATAAAAAACAAGAGAATCTGTATTCATCGTTCTCCGCCTCCTAACCATTGCAAGTCATTGCTGAAGTACACCTATCCAAGAATGTATATCATCATCTTAAGGCTAAGCGGGCGGCGGACTTTTGTTTCAGTCAACAGTTTATCCTCCAGTCCCGGTGGCGCCGGAGCCATACACCTGTCCGAAGGGGGCGTAGATGAAGCGTGCGGAAAGCGGTGCGAAACGGAAGATCGTCGACATCGATCGGGGCCTTTTCCTGGTCCGCTACAGCGACGCCGAGGACGGCGAACGCCCGCCGCTGGTGCGCGTTTCGGTTGACGGCGCCGCGGCCAACGACGACGCGGTGATCATCCTCCACCCGGACGCTCGCGACGCGGTTCTCTCCGGCCCGGGCACGGCGCTGGCCGTGAAGGCGATGGCCCCGGCGCGCCTGCTGGTGGAGGTGACGGCGCAGAACGCAGGCGGCTCGACGGCTGCTACCGTCAAGGTCGAGGCCCTGAACCCCGGCGAAACGACGGCCGCCGGCGTTGAGGCGCGCGAGCCGCCCACGGCGGAACTACCCGACCTCGATGATCTCCGCATTCTCGCGCACATCGCCGGACAGGGCGACGTGGTGGCGCGCCGGGACGAATGGCTGGCCGGGCCGTCGGCGCCGTCGCGCGTCGAGGGGCTGGAGATCGACTGGCCGCGCAAGCCCGCCGGCCTGGATATCCGCTACGCGGTCAAGTTCGCACGGCCGCAAGGCGCTCTCAGCCAGATGACGGAGATCGGCAAGTTCGCCGGAACGCGCGGCCGGGCGCTGCCGGTGACCGGGATCGTGTTCGAACTGTCGGGCGACCAGGCAGCGGACTACGCGCTCTCGGTCGAGGCGCTGTTCCTCGGCTCGCCGGCGATGCGGTCGACCGGGCAGCGCGTCATGGCCAGCGGCCCCACCTCGCGCGAGCCCCTGGTCGGTATCCGGCTGAATCTCGAGCCGGTCGGCAGGCTTGCTGCCCCGCGCCTGCCGCCGGAACAGAAGAGCAAGCCCTCGCCGAAGGTCCGGGTTTTCCGGGCGCGCCAGAAGCAGGTCGAGGCCACCGCCTGAGCGGGGAAACCGTTTCGGGCCGACCGGCATGGAGACCGCCCTCGCCGCATCCGTGAAATCCGAGTCGTGCGGTCACGAAACCCCGCGCCACCAGGCTTTGGAACTGGCGGCCACCGCGGCGCTCGCTCGCGGCGCCTATGACGAAGCCTTTGCCCTCGCTGACAGGCGCTGCCGCATCCGTCCGCCGCCCGAGGCCCACTGCTACGTGCTGCGCGCCGAAGCGGCCTATGGCCTCGGCGACCGGAAAGGCGCGCTCGCCGACCTCGGCATGGCGGTTGCGATATCGCCGGACGACATCAACGCCAATCGCCGCCTCTTCACCTGGGGTCGGGGGAAAGCGCAGGAAGTCGCCACAGCCGCGTTGATCGCCGCCGACCGGCAGCCGAAGACCCTGCGGAAATGCATCGCGTTCCTGCGCCGGCGCGGACGTCGCAGTTTCGCTGCGGCAACCATCCTCGATGACGCGGTGCGCGGCTGGGCCGTGTGGCCGCGCGACGATCGCGTCGAGGTCACGATAGCCGGCGAAGGCGAGAGCGTGACGATCGTCCTCGATCCCGACCCGTTCCATCCGCTCGCCACCCATTCGCTTCGCGCCGCGGCCTTTCGCCTGGCACGGCCGCGGTCGAGCCAGCCCCAGATGATCACGCTCGCGGACGGCAACGGCAGTTTCCTGTCGCGGCACGCCGCGGAGAACGAACGGGCCTTGGCGGTCACGCCGACGGACGGCCCGAAAACAGGCGCGGGCGACGTGGCGGTTATCGTCCCGGTCTATGCCGACTACCGGGCCACCAGGACGTGCCTCGACGTCCTCGTCCGCGAACTCGACCGCGATCCCCGGCACCGCGTCATCATCGTCAACGACGCCGCCCCCGACCCCCGGATGGCGCCTTATCTCGCCCGGGTCGGCGAACATTCCGCCGTTACGGTCCTCACAAATGAGCGGAACCTCGGCTTCGTCGCATCGGTCAATCGCGGCATCGCGGCGGCCGGGAACTCCAGCGTGCTCCTTCTCAACGCCGACACGATCCCGCCGCCGCGGTTCATCGAACGGCTGGCTGCCGCGACGACGCGAGGCGACCGCATCGGCATCGTGGTGCCCCTCTCGAACAATGCCGAGATGACCAGCTTTCCGCTGCCGGGCGTCGCCAATCCGCTCGCCGGACGCGCAGAGGCGCGGCGCCTCGACGACATCGCCGCCCGCGTGAACGCGGGGAAAGTGGTCGATATCCCGGCGGGGACCGGCTTCTGCATGTATGTCAGCCCGGAATGCCTGGAAGCGACCGGCGCCCTCCACGACCGCTATCACCGGGGCTACCTCGAGGATGTCGACTTTTGCCTGCGCGCCCGCGAGCACGGTTTCCGCGCCGTCTGCGATCCGTCGGTCTACGTCGGCCACATCGGTTCGCGCTCGTTCCGCAACGAGAAATCCGGGCTGGTCCTCCGCAACTTCCGCGTTCTCGATCAGCAGTTCCCCGGCTACGCCGGCGAGTGCGGGGCTTTCGCCGCGACGGATCCCCTCCGCCCTGCCCGCGCCGCCATCGAGGCGGCCGCCATCGCCGAAAGAGGGCCGGCGCGGCTCCTGATCGCGGGAGCCGGCGTCGTCGGCGCCGTCGCGCGCGAACGCGCCCGCCAGGTCATGGCGGGCGGCGAGCCGGTGATCCTCGCCGAGGTTCGCTCCGGCGGGCGCGTCGCGCTCATTGCCGCCGACGGAGGCATGCCGCAGTCGATGGCCTTCGGGCTCGACACAGAGCGGGCTCGGCGGGAATTGGCCACGGCGCTCGGCGAGCTCCCGCTCTCGGCCATCGAGATCGCCGACCCGGCGAATGTGGCCGGTGGTTTCCTCGAGGTCCTCCTCGGCATCGACCTCCCCCTCGATCTGTTGGTCGCCGACGCCGCGCTGTTTGACCCGGACTGGTCGCGGGTCATCGAGCGCGCGCGGCACATGATCGCCCCCTCGCGGCAGGCGCTGCACTTCGCGAGGGCCCGCCTCGGCCGGTCATCGGCGGCCAACATCATCCTGGCCGAGACCACCGGCGCGACGCGGACCCGTGCACAGAGGGCGACCCGTGGCAAGCTCGGCATCGTCCCGGTGCGCAGATCCGCCGCCGAGTTGGGACTGATCGGGGAAATCGCCGGAGAGTTCAGCGAAACGCTAGGCGCGCCCGCCGTCGTCGTACTCGGCGAGACGCTGGACGACGAGCGGCTGATGGACCGGGGCATATTTGTCACCGGGAAAGTGGCGCCCGAGGATCTCCTCCGCCTGACGCGCTGCCATCGCGTCGGGTCGATCTTCACCGGGTTCGGCCCGCCGCTGTTCGGCCATCCGCTCATCGCCGCCGCGCTGTCCGCCGGCCTGCCCGCCGCTTACCTCGACTGGTCGGGCGGGCGGGCCACACCGAACGCGGGCGATCTGCCGATCAAATCCTCGGCTTCATCGGCGCAGATCGCCACGGCGCTCGCCGGCTGGGTCGGCGGTGCATGAGCACTACCTCCAGGAAGCGCATCGCCAGCTTTCCGGCAGCCCTTGCCGCGATCGAAAGCGGCTTCGAGCGAACCGGAGAGCGGAGCTACTCCGGATATGTCTTCGACCCCCGGCAACCCGAGCGCACTTTTGCGGTCGAGCTTCTTGTCGACGGCTATCCCGTAGCCCTCACACGAGCCGATCTGGCGCGCCCGGACCTTGGCAGCACGACAGCCGGCGACACCTGCCACGGCTTCCGCTTCGTGCTCGATCTGCCGCTCGAACCGGAAACGATCGTCGAGGCGCGCATCGCCAATCTCGGGACGCCGGTCGGGTCGCCGATCACGGCAGCGACGCAGCCAACTGCCGATCCGGGTCCGGGAGCGATCCGATGGAATGGCGGGCTACGGTTCTCGGGGTGGCTCGCGGCAACCGCGGACGGCGGCGACGACCGCGCCACCGTCAGCGTCGATGGCCAGCTGGTCACGGAAGTGCGTCCGTCGGGGTGGGTTCGCACCGACCCGGAGTCCGAGGACTCTCCGCCGGCGCGCGCCCTCGATTTCCACGTTCCCCAGCGCTTCGCCGACGGCAGATTGCATCGCCTTGCCGTCACCGGCCCGGATGGCGCCGGGCTCGCCGGCTGCCCCCTGCCCTTTCTGGCTTTCCCCCAAGGCTTCGCCCAAGCCCTGACCGGGGATGGCGCCGGGGAGATTTCACGCGCCGAGTTTCTCGATCGCCTGATCCCGATGTCGCTTCCCTTTTCGAGCTACCGCGACTGGAGCGCCCGCTTTCCTCTCCCGGCGGCACCCGTCGAACCGGTCTCCGTCGGCGTAATCGCCGTCGGTTCGGGTGAGATGGAGGACACGCTCGACAGCCTGGAGGCGCAGACGCTTGCAGGTTGGGTCGCGGCGTCCTTGTCGCCGACCGACGCGGCGTTTGGCTTCGATATCCCGGAGGCGCGCGCCTTCCTTGCCGGAGACGCCGCGCAGTGCGAACTTTTCGTGTTCGCCGCGGCGGGCACGCGGCTCGCGGCCGACGCCCTGCAGCGCATCGCCGCCGCGCTTCTGCCGGTCGAGCACGCGCAAGTCGCCTATACCGACGTCGAGACCGTTGCAGCCGACGGTTCGAGCTGGCCGGTGTTCTTTCCTGCCTTCGACTACGACCGGCTTCTGGAACAGGGCTACTGCTGCTTGTTCTTCGCCATCCGCCGCGCGGCGCTGGAGTCGGCGCTGGACACCGGCGCCTCGGACCCTTCCCGGCTGTTCAATTCAGTGCACGACGGCGGCCCCGATCCCGAGGCGGTCCTTCATCTGCCGGGGACACTGGCGACCCTGCCGGACCTGGACCTCGCGGCTGCCGGCGAAACCCTTGCGCGCGCGAGCCGCGCGCATCTCGCCCGACGCACGATCGCTGCGGAGGTGGTTGCCGGCGCCGGCTCGATATTCCCTGCCGCGCGGGTTCGCCGGAATCCGGAG
This sequence comes from Hyphomicrobiales bacterium, assembly GCA_038323025.1. Lineage (GTDB taxonomy): Bacteria > Pseudomonadota > Alphaproteobacteria > Rhizobiales > Kaistiaceae > JAFKKF01. The sequence goes on along the minus strand of JBBQGL010000004.1, from coordinate 29,992 downwards.
CCAGGAATGGCGACGGTCGTGATTGCCACGCGAAACCGCGCCGAGCCGCTTCGCCGCTGCCTCGCCTCCATCGAAGCCGCCGTCGCTGCCGCCAGCGCGCGCGTGGTCGTGGTCGACAACGCCTCGACGGATCCGGCGGCGCGCGAGCATCTTGCCGGGCTCGCCAGCGAGGTCACCGTGCTCCGCCTCGATGAAATCCGAAGCATGGCAGCGGTCGCCAACATTGGCGTAACGGCTGCCGATACCGGCCTGGTTTGCCTGCTCGGCGATCAGGTCGAGGCCCTCGACGACGATTGGCTGCAGGAACTCGCCGGCCGCGCAGCCGACCCGGATGTGGGCGCGGTGGGCCCGCTATTGCTGGCGCCGCAAGGCATGGTGGCCAGCGCCGGCATCGTGCTCGGACCAGACTTCGCCGCCGCGCCCGCCTTCGCCGATCGCACCGAGGGCGATCCCGGCCATGGCGATCTGCTCAGGGTCGCGCATCAGCAGAGCGGGCTCGCCGCTTCCTGCATGCTCGTCCGGCGCGCGGACTGGATCCAGGTCGGCGGCATGGACGAGACAAGCTTTCCTGCCCGGTTCGCATCCCTCGACCTCTGTCTCAAGCTTCGCGCGCTGGGCCGGCGCATCGTCATCACCCCGCACGCGCGCTTGCTCGATCACCGGCCGGACGAACTCCCCTCGACTCTTGGCCGGCCGGCCGATGTACGGCTGGAACGGGAACTGGCGAATTTACGCGCGAGGTGGGGCGAAACGCTGGCGGCCGATCCGTTCTACAGCCCGCTGCTGTCACTCGACGGCGCGCCCTTCGCCGCGCTGGCATGGCCGCCGCGGCCGACGGATGCGAGGACCCTTGGCGTGGTCGAGGCCGGCCCGATCCCGCCGGGATTCTGAGATGCCTCAGACGAGATCGAATTCGAATCCCGGATAAGGCACGCGGCCCTCGCGAAAGCCGTTCTGTTCGAAATGATCCTGGGCCGACGAAAAATCGCGGCGGGCGATCGCCGCCTTAACATCGGGATAGGCGTTGGCGTACCAGCCTTCCTTGACTTCGATCGGATAGGGCAGCCGGTTCTCGAAATATCCGAAGCGATCGTAGTGGTCGCGCGCATCGAGCACGACCTTCGATTCGATCGCCCGCGCGATGTCGGGATAGGTCTCGAGATACCAGTCCGCGTCGAGCCTGATCCGATGGATGAAGGGGCGGAGCGTCGCCTGGAAGAAGTGCTGGTCGATGGCGACATAGTCGCCCTCCTCCGACACCACGACGATCTTCTGATTGAGCAAGGAAGCGAAAGTCGCCACCTTCACCCCAAGGCCGGTTTCCGCCTGCACTGCCATGTGGCTGACCCCTCAAATTCGTCGCGAATTTCATCTTCCGCAGATCGCCGCAAATTCTAAATCGCTGGCTAAACACGTTCTCGGGCAATCCGGGAATTCGTGTCCGACTCCGTCGTATTCTTCGCTCTGCGGCTGGCGGAAATTCGCCGGTCGCTGCACTGCGGCGAAGCGATCATACACAGCCGCAAGACAGTTTCACGGGGGTAGCGCGTCAGATGAGTGCCGAGAGAAAAAGCGAAGTTAACGAACTGCTCAACGTCGCTCGCGAACATCGAAAGAGAGGCGACCGAATCGCTGCCCTGACCGCTTTTCAGGCAGCTGCCGGACTCGACTCGAGCAACCGGTCGATCGGTGTGGCGATGGCCGGTGAATTGCGCGCCCTCGACCGTCTCGACGAGGCGCAGGCGCTGCTGGCAAATATCCTCGCGGCCGAGCCCGGCAGCATAGCCGCCCTCATCGAACAAGGGCATCTCGCCCGCCGCCGCGGCGACCATCCCGGCGGGCTGATGGCGTTCATGAAGGCCGCCGAAGTCGATCCGCGGCACCTCGGCATCAAGGTGGAAGTGGCCAGAAGCCTGAGGGCGCTGAACCGCACCGAGGAGGCCGCCGTGGTGCTGGCGGAGGTGCTGAACACGGATGCCGCGTTCCTGCCCGCGCTGATCGAGCAAGGCCACGGCCGCCGGAAGCAGGGAGACCATGCCGGCGCGCTCGCGTCCTTCGAAGCCGCGGCAAAGGTTGACCCTGCCCACGTGGGTATCCAGCTCGAGCTGGCCGCCGAGTTGCGCAAGTTGCAGCGCGACCCCGATGCCGAGACGGTCTTCCGCCGGCTGGTCGAGGCAAATCCCAGAAATCTCTCCGCATTGGTCGGCCTCGGGCACCTGCTCATGGAAACCGGTCGCCTGGATGAGGCCGAAACGCCCCTCCAGAAAGCGGTAGCAGCCGAGCCACGCGATCCGCGCGCGTCGGCGGCGCTCGCCCGTCTTGCCCGCCTGCGCGGCGATCGCCCCGCCATCATCAGGCACATGCGCTCGAGCGCGAACGCCGATCCGGCAAATACAGAGATGCGGCTCAGTCTCGCTGCCGAACTCCGCCAGCAGGGCGATCTGGCCGGTGCAAAGGCCGAGGTCCGGGCCGTGCTCGATGCCCGGCCCGACCACGCTGCCGCGTGGCTGCAACTCGGCCTGCTCCGGCGCGCCGACCATGATCGCCCGGGGGCGATCGAAGCTTTCGAGAAGGCGCGTGCGAATGCGCCACAGGCCATCGAGCCGGTCGTCGAGCTGGCGCGCGAGCGCTGGGCCGCCGGCGAGCCGGACGCATCGCTGGAGTTGCTCGGACAGGCGCTGGACATCCGCTCCGATCACCTCGGCGCCCTAGTCCTTGCCGCCGAGCAGTCGCTTCTCGCCGAGCGCCCGGAGGCGGCGTTGACATTCGCGGAGCGCGCAATCGCGAGCGAGCCCCGTCAACTCGGGCCCTACCTGCTTGCCGCGCGTGCCGCCGCGGCGATACCGGACCGCCTCGTCGCCGAACGTTTCATCGACAATGCGCGCGACCGGTTCGGAGCAATCCCCGACGTTCTTGCAACCCAGATTCATGTCCTGCGCTGCTTCCACGATCTCGCCGCCGTGCGATCGTTGGCAGCAACGACGGAGGAATTGACCAATCCGGCGCTCTGGGCGGAAGGAGTGTCGGCGGCGATCGCGCTCGGCGATTTTGCGACCGCCGAGCGAAGTCTGGCGTCGCCGCCGGCGGCAGACCCGGACGCCGGCAAGGCCCGGGCGCGCTTTCTCGCCGGGCAGCTGGCCGCGGCGCGGCGGGACTATCGCGCGGCGATCCGATGCTACACCGAGGCCCTTGAACGCGACCCGTCCGACGGCGGCTGGCATACCGAACTGGCCCGCGCCTGCATGCTGGTTCTCGATATCGAGGGAGCCCGCGCCTATTTGCGGGATGGGCTCGAGCGCAATCGCGCCGCCGCCGTCGCCCGCCGCCAGTCGCTCAACCCGTCGCAGCACCACATCGGGCAACTGCTCGATGAGTTCGCACTCGACGAGCGGGTACTGGGCAAGCTGCAGGCCGCCCTCCTGCGTCCTGCCAGCGAGCAGGTCGATGCGATCAAGCCGATCGTGCGCAGCAGCCCCTACAATACCGCGGCCGCGCTCATGCTGCTCATCGCCATGCGGCGGTCGGGGCGCCTCCGCTACGCGCCGGGACGTTTCGGCCGGCTGGTATTGAGCCGCATCCCCAAACGGATCGTACAGTTCTGGGATGCCGAAACGCCGCCCGCCGACGTCCGCGACCTGATGGCGTCGTGGGACGACCCGCAGGCCGTCTTCCGGCACCTCGTCTTCAGCGAGACCAGTGCCAGGGCCTATCTTGCTGCCAATGCATCGGCGGAGGTCGTCCGCGCGTTCGAGAGGGCGAACCACCCGGCCCAGCGGGCTGACCTCTTCCGCCTCGCCTACCTCGCCACCGACGGCGGCTTCTACGTCGACGCCGACGACCGCCGCGCGGCACCCTTCGATGCTCTCGCCCCGAAAGGCGCGATGCTGGTTGGATACCAGGAGGACTACGGAACCCTCGCCAACAATTTCCTGGCGGCCGTGCCCGGGCATCGCGTCATCAAGCGTGCGCTCGACCTCGCCGTCGCGGCGATCAACCGCGGCGACAACGACACGGTCTGGCTGTCGACCGGGCCCGGCCTGATGACCCGGGCCTTCGCACAAACGGTCGCCGAGCCGGGCAGCGGAAGCTGGCTCGAACGGACCATGATCCGCGAACTGCACGAGATGCAGGCGCTGGTCGAGATCCACTGCCCGGCCGCCTACAAGCGCACCGACCGGCACTGGAGCCGCACCGCCAGGCGTCGCGCGTGAGGGCCCTCATGTCACGCAATCGCTTCGGCGAGAGAAGGGAAGTCGTCAAGTGCTCACAGGCCAAGCCTGAAGCTCGCCCTCCCGAAAATGTGCGGGCGGTCGCCACAATCGTCTCTTCAAAGCTAAGTACAACTTATTTTCGGAAAAAATGCAACAATACTTCAAACCGAAATAGGGTTGTCTTCAATCCCATAATATATGCGCGGATTGACGCAATCTGTCCCAAGGATATCGTCGAGCATAATCGCGCATCATTCAATTGCGCAGCTTTCAACCTGACAAAGGCTTGCCATGCGCATTGCAATGATAGGTTCAGGCTATGTCGGACTGGTAACCGGGGCGTGCCTTGCCGACTTTGGTCACTCGGTCACCTGCGTGGACAAGGACGCGACCAAGATCAGCCGCTTGATGCGTGGCGAAATGCCGATCTTCCAGCCCGGACTCGCTGAGCTGGTGGCGACCAACGTGGCGGCGGGTCGGCTCTCGTTCACCGGCGATCTGCGCACTTCCGTAAGCGAAGCCGCGGCGGTGTTTGTGGCCGTCGGAACGCCGTCACGTCGTGCCGATGGGCACGCCGATCTGTCGTACGTGTACGCCGCTGCCCGCGAGATTGCCGCCGCAGTCAGGGGCTTCTGCGTCGTCGTGACCAAATCGACCGTTCCTGTCGGTACCGGTGACGAGATCGAGGACATTATTTTGACCGCCAACCCGGGTGCCGATGTCGCGGTGGTTTCCAATCCTGAATTTCTGCGCGAGGGCGCGGCGATAGAGGACTTCAAACATCCCGACCGAATCCTCGTAGGGCTCGACGATGAGCGGGCCCGCCAGGTCATGACCGAAATTTATCGACCCTTGAGCCTCAACAAGGCGCCTCTGCTCTTCACGTCCCGGCGGACAGCCGAGCTCGCCAAATACGCGGCTAACGCGTTTCTGGCCATGAAGGTCACGTTCATCAACGAAATCGCGGACCTCTGCGAGGTGGTAAACGCGGACGTTCAGGATGTCGCGCGCGCCATAGGCCTGGACAAGCGCATCGGCTCCAAATTCCTTGCCGCCGGACCGGGCTATGGGGGCTCATGTTTCCCCAAGGACGCACGAGCGCTGGTCAAGACCGGACAGGCGGAGGGCAGCCCGGTGAGATTGATCGAGGCAACCGTTGCAATCAACGATCAGCGCAAGTGGGCAATCGCCCGAAAGATCGTAACCGCCTGCGGCGGCAGCGTACGCGCCAAGACGATTGGCGTGCTGGGTTTGACGTTCAAGCCAAACACCGACGACATGCGCGAAGCGTCATCACTGGCCATCATCCAGGCGCTGCAGGACGCCGGAGCGGATGTTGCCGCATTTGATCCTGCCGGAATGGAGGTTGCTCGCGCGCTGATCGAAGGCGTCCGGTTTGGGACGGATGCCTACGACGTTGCCAAGGGCTGCTCGGCACTGGTCATCGTCACGGAATGGGATGCTTTCCGCGCACTCGACTTCGACAGGTTGAGGAGCATCATGGCCGATCCGGTTCTTGTCGACCTGCGAAACGTCTACGACTCGAAGGACGTGGTTAGCCGCGGCCTTCGCTATGTAGGTATCGGCAAACCGCTGGGGACCGATCGTACGGCGATGGCGGTAGCCGCCGAGTGAGGCATGGCATCGACCGCGACTTCGGCCAAATCTCTTCCGCAATCGCAAGCCGGCGATCGGAAATCCTTGTCGTTCGATGAGCCGTAGGCTTGCGCTGGAGTAGGTTTCCCTTCGACACTCGATGCGTCATCGAGGACAAGCAGCGAGGCCATCGCATGATGGTCCTGTTGCTGTGGGCCTCCTTCGCCACGTTGATCACGCCGGCAATGGCCGGGACTGCGATCCCGAAGCGATCGCCAGCTCTCCTCTTAGCCGCGGGCGGATTTACGCCCAGAACCTCGGCGGATCGAGCGGCGGAACAAATCAACGTCCGCGACTACGGCGCCACAGGCGACGCCAGGACAGACGATAGCGCCGCCTTCGTGGGGGCGATCGAGGCAGCAAATGCGCGTGCCGGATCGTCCGGCGGAGCGAACACCCCGATCTGCATTTATGTCCCGAGCGGCAGATATCGCATCTCGGCAAACCACCTTCCGATGTTCTACCGCAACGGCTGCATCCTTGGAGATGGAGCGCTGAAATCCATTATTTCGGTCGGCGATCAATACGCCGGCGACATATTCTCCTGGTCCGAGGCGTGGATGGCGCAGAGCTATCCATTCCGGGGGGATACTATTGACCTCTCGGCGCAAGCGGCGGGTCCAATCGTCAAAGGCATCAGCATCGTCGGTGTCAGGTCCGCCCCGAACATTCAGAACGCTTTCGTCTTCTACGACCGGGTTGACTTCCTGACGATGGACGACGTGTCGGTCGACTATCTCCGGGGGCGGGCGCTCTATTCCGGCGTACGCAAGCAGGCGCCGGAGGCATATCTGCGCGAGTCCAGACTGCAGAATCTGCGGTTCTTCAACGACGGTGACGGCCAGACAGCCGTAGTGGAATTCTCCTCGGCCGGAAACGGTGATGCCACGAATGAAATCGATGTAGTCAATCTCGATATCTACGCGCCCTATGGACCGGGCCTGGTCATCAGAAGCGAGAATCCAAAATCTGCCGTCCGCGCGATGAAGTTCTCCAACCTCCGTATCGAGGGCAAGGAGGACAACCCCGGCGGAATTCGGGCCGACCTGCTCGTCATCGGCGACCCTGTAGCCACCGGCCGCGTATCCGGTATCGCGTTCAGTCTACTCGAACTGATCGATCCCTACGCCGGTCAGGCGGCGATGCGGCTCACGGCTTCGTCTCCCCGCTTCCAGCCATATGGCATCCGCGCCGAGGGCATAATCGGCGGCGGCAAGCCGGCCGGCCGCGGACTGCAAATCGATGCAGGCCGCAATTCCTACTTTCATTTCTCTGACATCCACACCAATGACACGGCGATATCGATCGCGGCCCCGCCGATGACCGGGGATGGAATTGCCCTCGATGGCAACGGAGCCGAGGACAGGTGGACTTACGACGTCGATCCCCGTGCGCTCGCCTTTGTCTCGACGCCGGTGCGCAAGCGAGGAGTTCCGGGCTATCGAGCGGCAGTCCCTGCCAACCGCCCTGCCCCCAACGCCGGCGCGAGCGATACCTCGACCGGCTTTAGCGTCATGCGGGCGTCGACCTCGAGCACTACTATGATGCGTTTGACCACCGACGGACAGCCGCCCGGGCGGTCAAACTGTTTGCAAGTCCCCCCAAGCGATAACCTCACCGTGAGGATCACGGTAATCGCGAGGGATGTAAGCCAAGTTGGCAATACGATTGCCTGGGAGCTGCCACTGGCAACCCTGTCACACGGGCCATCTCCGGAGCGCAGCGTCCTTGTCGCCGCCAAACCGGTGATCGAGGCCGTCGGATCCGGCGCTCAGGCAAAGATCACAGCGTCCGCGGATGGCGACAACGGCTGTCTCGATCTTGACTGGACGGCTCCCAATGAACACCGCTGGGAGGTCACCGCGCGCATCGACGTACTGGACGCGGGTCCCTAGTCAGCAGGCAGACCGCTTTCAAAGGCGATCGAGGAGCTGGTGATAGACATCCTCGTCAACTTCGAGATCGTCGCGGTTCCATTTCCAATCCGCCGGCACGTCGACACTGCCGAAGAAGTAATCGATGCCGAATTTGGCCGCGATCAGACGGTACATTGATCGTCCGATCATCGGTCGCGGAAACACTTCCACCATGATCGAACCGGGTCGCATGAAGATCGCGTTCACCAGGCCGGCGCCATGCTCGGCCAGAACGATCTCGGCCTTGGCAAACAGATTCACCTGGTCACCCAGGCTCATGGTGTCCAGTGACACGGGAACAAAGCCGTGCTCGTCGAGGACCTGACTCTTCAGCCTGTCGAAGTTCGTGATGCGCCGGCATCCCGATTGTTGGCGCGATACGTAAATCCGCCGCTGCGGCCGACTCTTTCTCTCCGCGAAATTTGCGGTCAGCAGGCCCGACATCATGGGCATGACCTGAGACACACGATGGTTCTTGTAGCGGTCATTCACCTTGACGACGATCACGCCTCTATAGCGAATATTGCCGGGCCGACGCCTGACAATGCGATCTGCGCCAAACCCCATCAGCGACAATAACTGCAGTCTGAGTTCGCTCGCTTCCTTCGGCATAAACTCCGGAAAGAAAGCGTCCGTCCGGATAGCCTCGGTGCCCGCTGCCAATCCACCCACGAGCGCGCGCGGGAGCATCTCGGCCATGAAGATGCTGTAGTTGAAGGTACCGTATTTGTTGATGTTGAATACGTCTTCGTCGACCTCGCTGATCGGCCCGTCCAGGTAGATTTCGTCCGATTCCTGGGTTAGCCCGTTTGCAGTGTAGTCTCCTTCAAGTGTTTCCTCGATAAGGTATCTGTCGTCGTAAACCACCGCGCCGGTGTGTGTCACAATCGCTCGCGGCAAATAGACGACCGACACTTCGGAGAATTCAAAGTTGCGGATGGGTGGGCACTCGAATTCGCCGACTTGAACAAGCGGCGGCCGGATTGCAGCCGGCGCCCGCGGACGCAACATCGAACAGGACGCTCTCCCGCGCTGGGAGAGATCGAATGGGCTGTCCATACCGCCGTAGAGGTCGCGCAAACTGGTGAGTTTGACCTTGACCCGACTGGTCGCCGCGGCGACCGGCGCTTCTGCAACGTCATTCACTTCGACACCCCTGCAGTCTCTGTCGACTTCGTTCGAAAACCGGTCATTTCGCGTCGAGCGCGGCGGAGACCAATTCGAGGACGAGCGCCCTCATGTTGATGCGCCGGCGCTTCCGTAACAGCGCCATGGTGTCGGCCGCATCGATCACGTCGAAATACTTCTCAATGGCGCTGTAGTTGAGGCGATTATTGTAATCATGCACGATCACAGCGCAGTCCTCGGGCGCAAAGATCGCCGACATCAGCGCGCATGCCACCCGGAAGCGGCCGTCGATCAGGATAGCTTCATAGCTGCTGTCGTGTCGCAACCAGACGTCGGTGTAGTATTTCGGCCATTCACGGAAACTCTTGTCCTCTCGCGGCGCTCCCCAATCACCGACCGCGCCGATATCTGCGTGACAGAACGCCAAACGTTTTGATGCCTCTGCCTCGTGAATGTCCTGGCGACCTCGAAGCTTGCGAATCCATGACGGATCGGATTCGACCGACACGATACGTTTTAGACCGCTGGACAGCGCGACGAGCGTCGAGCCGCCACATCCGAATTCGAGGTACGCCTGCTTGTTGGCCAGTGTCGCCGTGAACAGGGCCAGCTCCGCCTGCGTCATGCGCGGAACCATCGGTTCGTCGGGAGGCGCGACCGCCTTCTCGGCTGGTGGTTTGGTTATCTGATCGAGCATCCGGGCGAGTTCTCCTCTGAACGCGATTTCAGGCACTCGCCGCGAGCGGCAAGTCTTCCCGTTGGTAAAGCTCGAGGAACGTCCCCGTCATCTCCTCGCGGCTGCTCGGCCGCCGGATGCCGGCGGAGAGGCGGTCCCAAAGGCCTTCCTCGGTCGCCGCGCGCTTCATCGTCTCGGCCAGCGACCGCGCATCGCCGACGTTGAAGTGCAGGCCGTCGACGCCGTGGCGGATGCGCTCCTTCATGCCGCCGACATTGGAGGCGATCACCGGCCGCTTGAACATCCAGGCCTCGGAGATCACCAGCCCGAAAATCTCCCACCACACCGAGGGCACCAGGCACCAGTCGATGCGCGACATCCGGCTCGGCAACTGGTCGACATGGTAAGAGCCGTTCATGACGACGTTGCGCTCCGCCGACGGGCGCTCCGCCTCGCGCGCGACAAACGCTTCGAATTCCCGGCGCCGCGTATCGCTGGCGAAGCGCAGGTTATCGCCGTTGATCTCGACCACGAAGTCGGTGAAGCCGGAGCCGCGGAGGAGTTCGACCGCTTCGAGGACGACGTGCACGCCCTTGTTGTCGACCAGCTGGCCGAAGAAGCCGAAGCGGTTGCGCTGGTCGCGTTCCTCGAGCGGAGCGACGCCGCCGCTGTAGTCCCGCTGGCCGTTCGAGACGACCTCGATGCGCGCCGGGTCGAGGCCCCACTTGACGTAGTGATCGACCATGAAGCGCGTCGGCGTGGTGAACACGTCCACCGCCTCGAAATGCTTCTTCATCCACATCTCGCGGAGGAAGAAGAAGTCCGGCGACAGCTCCGGCAGGCACTGGTGGCAGCGCACGCTCGACGCCGAGGTGCACAGCGACTTGTCGGTGCGGCGGAGCATCTGGCCGTCGGCGGCGCAGATCGCCAGAAACTCGTGGAAGGTGAATACGATGCGGGCGTCAGGCAGGGTCTGCCGCGTGATCGTGAGCAGGTCGATGCCGAGCGTCAGGAAATGGTGAAAGTGGACGACGTCGGGCCGAACCAGATTGAGGAACTCGATGTAGGATTCGATCAGCGGCACGTTGGGGATGCGGTGCCACGCATAGTCGTAGTCGCGGCTGAGGAACAGGAACTCGTTCGGGCGCCGGTCGAAGCCGGTAATCCGGGCGCCGCTCTTGAAGAGCGCCGGCATGCTCTCGTCCACCGAGGCGAGCAGCGTGACCTCGACATCCTTCCGCGCCTGCAGGCCCTGGAAGAGCTCGTAGCAAACCTGCTGAGCGCCGCCGCGCACCAGTTCCGGGTGAAACAGGCTGACCAGCAATATCTTGAGGGGCGTACTCACGACTCTCGCTCCGTTTGACTATTGAGGCGGCTAGGCTTCCGCCCCGAACACGATCTCCGCCTGGCCGGCCCTGAGCGGCAGGCCCGGTGTCGCCGGCATGACCGGTTTCGCGAAGGCGTGAGGCGTCTTTGTCCGCACCTGTATCTTCGCCGCCGGCTTCTCCGCCCGGGCCGCGAGGGGAAGTGCCGGCGCGGCGGGCGCGACCTGCAACAGGCGATGCGACGGGCGCTGCCCCAGGATCTGCGGAACGATGGCCTCTCCCCAACGCCGGTTGAAGAGCCAGCGATTGACGATCGACGCTCCTTCATGGGCGGCCTGCCGCCGTCCCGAGCCCTTGCCCTCCAGGTGCCAGAAGCGAATGTCGTGGAGCCAGGGAGCGGCACCCTCGCCCAGCGACTTCAGGCAGAGGTCGGCATCCTCGTAGTGCCCGAGCACGTATTCCTCGCTGAAGCCGCCGAGCTTCTCGAACCACGCCCGCTCGCACGAGATGAATGCACCGGTCACCGCCGGCACCGGCCGCGGCCGCAGGAACTCGGTCGCGTCCGGCGGCGCTCCCTTGCCGAAGTGCTCGACGCGCAGCGTAAAGTTCCGCCGGAAACGCGCGCCTTCCATCGAAAGGGCGCCGTCGCCGTCGAAATACATCCCGGCGTGCATGAGCGAGCCGTCGTCGTAATAAAGCGGCGCCCCGAAGAGGCGCGTCTGTGCCGCCGGCGCCTCGTCGATCAGCGTCGTGTGCCTGGCGGCCCAGTCGCGGTGGTAGGGAAAGACATCCGGATTGACGATCAGGCAGCGGTCGCTCTCCGACACCGCGACCGCGATATTGTTGGCGGCGCCGAATCCCGCGTTTCCCGGCAGGAGCACCAGCGTCACCGGGATACCGTAGGCCCGGGCGGCGATATGCGCGTCGCGCCCGAGCTGCTCGGCAAGTTCCGGGCTGTTGGAGACGTAGACGAACTCGTAGTCCTCGATCCCGGGCAAGCCCGAGAACAGCGCCGCCTGCAAGGTGAGGTATTCCGCCCGCCCATAGAGACAGACGATGATCGACCCCTTGTAGCGCCTCCCCGCGCGGACGCCGAAGCGCTCGACCAGCGGACGCGACGCAATGGCGCGTGAAATCAGGACGTTGACGTCGACGATTTCCTTGCCGATCGCGCGCTCCAGGCAGGCGACCGAGTCGAGCAGCGGATTTCCCATATAGGTTGACGAGCTGAGATAGGTGAGCGCGAGGTTGCGCAACTCGATCTGATCGAAAAGCACGCGGAGCGGCACCTCGTGGCGTTCGCTCGCCCCACTCTTCATCACGACTTCGACAAGGCAGCCCGCCGACCCCGCATCGACGGCGGTGTCGGTGACCAGGCCCCAGAACCCGAAGGGATGGCGCCGGGGTATTCCAAGGGCCGCCTGCACGTCGTCGCGGCAGACGCGCGCGAGGCCGTCGCCGGCGAGGCGCACGGCCCAGGTGGGCCCGGCGATGCGCAGCTCGCCCAGTTCATCGGCGGTGTCGTTTATCCAGCCCGCGATAAAAACGCCGCCGCCTTCGGCGATCGAGACGCTTTCGATGGTGTGGCGCGGCATGATGCGGGGGACCGGCGGCGGCAGGACCGGCGCCGGATTCGCCAACGCGGCATCGGCCGCGATCTCGGCAACCGGTGCAACCGGCGATGCGTCCGCAGCCCCGTCTGCACCCAAAGACTTGTGGCCGCTCTCTGACCGTTTAACCTTGGTCTTACGGTCAACATCTTTGAGAATTTTAAGTACTTTGTCGTCTTTCATGATATAAACTTTGCCGGCTTCGATTTACATTGCCATTTATACCATTGACGTCATGGACCAGCAATATTTTTACTTGTAGGATTTGGCCTCGGCTTTGGGTTTTCAGGCTTTTCGCTGGTGCGCAGGCCCAAGCATGGTTTATGAGGAACGAGGCGAATGGAACAAATCGAACAAGCCGCGGGCAGCGCCATTGCGGCGGGCCGCCAGGCCTTCCGCGTCCTGAATGCCGGGTCGGGATCCCGCGCCGCGCGTCAGCTGCATCGGGCGTTCCGGCCCGTCGACTGGCAGGAGTTGCGCATCGACGTCGACGCCCGGGCTGAGCCCGACGTCGTCGGTTCGATCACCGATATGACCGAGGCTTTCGCGGCGGAGAGTTTCGATGCCGTCTGGTCTTCGCACGTCCTCGAACATCTCTTCGCCCACCAGGTTCCGCTGGCCCTCGCCGAGTTTCGCCGCGTGCTGAGACCGGATGGCTTCGCGCTCATCACATCGCCCGATCTCGAGGCCGTCGTGGAGGTGATCGGCCGGCACGGCCTCAACCACGTCGCCTATGTGTCGTCCGCCGGGCCGATCACGCCGCTCGACATGCTCTTCGGCCACGGGGCGTCGATCGCGCGCGGACGCGAGGCCATGGCGCACCGGACGGGGTTCTTCTGCACCTCGCTCGGCAATCTCCTGATCGAGGCAGGCTTTGCGTCGGTGCTCGCCAGGCGCGACCAGTTCGACCTCTGGGCCCTCGCACTCATGCCCGAGGCGGATCAGGCGGGCATCTGCGGGATGCTCAGGGCCGGCGGCCTCGACATGCTCGAGGAGGCGGAACCGGGCGCCTGAGCCGCCTCGCCGCCGGGGTTGCGATCTGCCTCCTCCAGCCAGCGCTGTGCCGCTGCCTCGTCGACCGGGACGCCGCGGCCGTTGCGGAAGATATCGGCGAGCGCCAGCCGGGCCTGGCGGAAACCCTGGCCGGCTGCCTTTTCGAACCAGCCGATCGCCGCTACAGGATCGGCGGCGCAGCCCTGTCCCTTCGACCGCATGACGGCGAGGTTGTATTGCGCGAGCGTATGGCCACGCTCGGCGGCGAGTTCATACCAGCCGACGGCGCGCGTCAGGTCCTGGGCCACGCCGGCGCCCTGGCAGTACATCACCGCCAGCTGGAACTGCGCCCCGACGTGGTCGGCGCGCGCCGCCTTCTCGATCCATTGTACCGCGGCTGCGGCGTCGGCCGCGATGCCTTCGCCGACGAGGGCCCGCATGCCGATCATGTACTGCGCCTCGGCATTGCCGTTTTCCGCCGCTCGCCGGTACCAGGCCAGCGCGTCGTCACCTCGCCCGCCCGCCCGCGAGCGCTCGCTGTAGAGATGGCCGAGCTGCATGGCGGCGGCGGCATGACCGCTCTCGGCCGCCTCGCGCAGCAACGCTTCCGCCTTGCCGGGATCGCGAACCACGACCTCCTCGCGGAGGTGAAGGATGGCGAGCGCCGTCTTGGCCTCGGCGTCGCCGGTCGCCGCGGCCTTCTGCAGCCATTCCGCCGCGAGGGCGAGATCGCGCTCGAGCCCCTCCCCGGCCGCGTACATGCGACCGAGCTGGGTCTGTGAAGCCGTCAGCCCGGCGTCGGCGGCGAGGCGGTACCATTTGGCGGCGCGCGTCGCGTCCGCCTTCACGCCCGTGCCCCTTGCGAAGAACACCGCGACATTGTGGGCGGCGGTCGGGTGCCCGCCTTCCGCGGCTTTCTCGAACCAGCGCGCCGCTTCGCGGAGATTGACCGGCACGCCAGCGCCGGTCGCACAAAGCCGCCCGGTGATGAACTGCGATTGCACGTCGCCGGCCTCGGCGGCGCGCCGATACCATTCGGCCGCCTCGCGGAGATTGGGCTCGGCGCCGTTGCCGCGCGACAGGAACTCCGCAAGGCCGACCATCGCGACGACCAGGCCGCTCTTCGCCGCCTTGCGGAGCCAGGTTTCCGCCAGGTCGACGTTCTGCGGCAGACCCTCGCCCTTGAGCGCCATCAGCCCGGCATTGTAGAGGCCGCGCGGCTCCCCTTTCTCCGCCGCCTTCGCGAAGAGCTCGCCCGCCTTTTTCAGATCCGCCGGCCGCCCGTTGCCGGCGCGATAGATCGCCGCCAGAGCCACCTCGGCCCGCGCGTCTTCCCTGGCGGCGGCTTTTTCGTACCAGTCGGCGGCCTTGGCGTAGTCGATCGGGACCCCGAGGCCCTGGTAGTAGAAGTCGCCCAGGGCGAACATCGCCGGGGCAAAACCCTGCTCGGCCGCCAGCGCATACCAGCGGCGGGCGAGCACGAGGTCAGGCTTGCTGCCGCGGCCATAGCGACAGACGTCACCGAGTGCGAGCTGGGCTTCGGGATTGTCGCCGACGGCTGTCAGCCAGCGCTGCGCCTCGTGAACGTCGGGCTTGACGGCGCTGCCGTGTGGAAACAGGCCGCGCAGCGCATCCTCGCTCAACGCGTCGGTCCGCGGCGCATCGGCTCCAGCGAGGAAGATCGCGCCGAGCTGGAAGCTCGCCTCGGCGTGTCCCTGCTCCGCCGCTTGCCGATACCAGGCGACCGCGTCGGGGATGCTGCGGACGACGCCTTCGCCGCGCGCGTAGAGACGCCCGATCCGGTACATCGCCTCGGCGCTGCCGCGAGCGCCGGCGCCACGCCACGCGGCTAGGGCTTCCGAAAACCGGCCCTTCTCATAGGCGGCCGCGCCGCGCCGGAGGCCAGCCGACCCGTCGCCCAGGACGGCGCGGGTGCGACGACGCCACGCCGCCGACAGGGCCGCCAGCCGGGCCGCTATACGGACGCGCAGGAACGGGCCGATGACCGGGGGAGCGAGCGCCAGTCTCACGGCTCGCGCATCGCTTCGCCGAATCCGCGGAGCACGCCGCCGAGCACGTACATGGCCACGGACCGCGTGCCGACCTTGAGATCGGCCTGCAGGGTCATGCCCGGGATAAGGCGGAATTTCGCCGGCACGTCGCGGAAGTGCGCGGTGTTGACCGAGCAGCGCGCCTTGTAGTACGCGGCCACCGGCCGCCCGTCGTCATCGGCGGTGAAGGCGTTGTCGCTGATCCAGCGGATCGAGCCATCGGCGACGCCGTGCTCCATGTAGTTGAACGCGGCAACCTTGATGACGCAGGAATCGCCGGCGCGCACGAAGCCGATGTCGCGGGCCGAAATCTGGATCTCGGCTTCGACCGGGCTGTTGAGCGGCATCAGCGTGAACAGCGAATCGCCTGGCTTGAGGACGGAGCCGACCGAGAGCTTGGCCACGGTCAGGACGACGGCGTCGTTATTGGCCGTAAGCCGGACGAGATCCTGGTGCTTGGTCGCCTTCTCCATCTGGGCGTTGGCAATGTCGAGATTGTTGCGCGCGGTGAGCAGATCCTGGCTGATCTGCGACGACCATTGCTTGATGAAGGCGTCGCGGTCGGCGGTGATCGAGGTGAGCGTGTGTTCCGCCTCGGTGAGGCTGTTATGCGCGTATTCGAGCGACCGGCTCGCCTCCAGGCGCTGATCCTGCGACACCAGCATGTTCATCTGCGAGCCGGTGCCGTGCTCGGCAAGCGTCGCCTGGATGCTCTCGATCTTCTGCGCCACGCCCTCGCGGTCGCGATAGCGGGCCTCGTCGGACTGGTACTTCGCGATCGTCGACTTTGTCTCCTCGATCCTGGCGTCGAAGCTGGCCAGCTGGGCCGTATACTGGGCAGTCTGCTGCGCGAAGTAGGTCGTCTGCAGTGCGGCATAGCGCTTGAAGTCGGGGTCGTCCGTGTCGGGGAAGGCCAGCGGTTTGCCGGCAAGCTCGGCCTCGAAGCGCGCGATCTGGGTCTCGAGGCTGGC
Source organism: Hyphomicrobiales bacterium (assembly GCA_038323025.1). Lineage (GTDB taxonomy): Bacteria > Pseudomonadota > Alphaproteobacteria > Rhizobiales > Kaistiaceae > JAFKKF01. Next base: position 13,455 of record JBBQGL010000004.1, on the reverse strand, counting down.
GATCTGCTGGGCGAGTTGCTTGACATCGGCGGCGGTGAAGGTCGGGTCGAGGGTCGCCAGAAGCTGGCCGGCCCTGACCTCGTCGCCCTCGCGCACGTCGACGCTCTTCACGATCGACGGGTCGAGGGCCTGGTAGACGCCGGCCTGCTCGGTGGCGACGATCTTGCCGCCGTCGCTGGTCACCACCCGATCGATGCGGACGACGAACATCGACGCGACCGCCACCAGCAGAAAGCCGCCGAGGAAGAGGACGGTAACCCGCGCCCAGCGCGGTTCCGGCGCCAGGCGTATTTCGTCCGCCTCCGACTGGAAGCGACGGACGTCGGTTATGGCCTCGGCGCTAAGCGACACGGCGCGGAACCCTCGGCGGCATCTTGGCGCGATCGTGGGCGGCGACGATGTGCTGCGTCTGCTGGTGCCAGAGGTTCGAGTAGATGTCGCAACGCTCGAGCAATTCGTCGTGGGTGCCGATGTCGTCGAGGCGGCCGCGTTCGAGCACGAGGATCCTGTCGGCGTGCATCAGCGACGCCAGCCGGTGCGAAATGATGACCAGCGTGCGGCCCTCGGCGATGCGCGAGATGTTGGCGTTGACGATGGCCTCGCTCTCGGCATCGAGAGCGCTGGTCGCCTCGTCGAGGATGAGGATGCGCGGATCGACGATCAACGCCCGCGCGATGGCCAGACGCTGGCGCTGGCCGCCGGAAAGGTTCGGCGATCCCTCGTAGATGTGGGTCTCGTAGCCGCGCGGCAGCTTGTCGATGAACTCCTCGGCGCCGGCCAGGCGCGCGGCGCGCACCACCTCCTCGAAAGTCGCATCGGCCTTCCCGGCGGTGATGTTTTCCCGGATGGTGCCGCTGAACAGGAAATTCTCCTGCAGCACGACGCCGATGCCGCGGCGGAGATGGTCGACGTCGTATTCGCGGACATCGACCCCGTCGATCTTGATCAGCCCGGAATAGTCCGAGTGCAGCCGCTGCAGGAGCCGCGTGATCGTGGTCTTGCCCGAGCCGCTCCTGCCGACGACGCCGAGCGTGGTGCCCGTGGGCACCTCGAAGGCGAGCCCATCCAGCGCCGGGTCCGCCGCTCCCTTGTACTTGAAGGTGACCTTGGAGAAGAGGATATGGCCGGCGAGCGGCGTGCGCACGCCGTGGTCGGAGCGGCCTTCCTCGGCCGGCTGGTTGACGAGGTTGGCGACGACGCCGACGGCGATGCGGGCTTCGTCGTACTGGTTGATCAGGCGGGCGACCTGGAGAAGCGGCGCCGAGACGCGCTGCGACAGCATCAGGAACGCGAACAGCGCCCCGACATAGACGGGATCGTTGGTGGTGAGGGCCAGATAGACGCCGACGGCGAACGATCCGGTCACCGCGAGGCGCTCGAACGGCCGCGCCACCGACTGGATGAGATTGGCGCTCATCCCCTCCTTGAAGCGCAGGCGCGCCACCTTGGCGGTTTGCACGTCCCAGAGGTGGCGCTGGCGCGCGTCGAGGGCCAGCGACTTGACGGTGCGAATCCCGTGGATCGTCTGGATGAGAAACCCGCCCCGCTCCGACTCGGCGTGCTCGACCGCACTGGAGCGGCGGCGATGGACCGGCAGCATGATCACCAGCCAGCCCATCATCAGTCCACACATGGCGAGGACGACGAAGGTCATGATCGGGCTGAAGAAGAACATGACGGGCAGGAAGATGAACAGCATCGCCGAGTCGAGGACGGTGCCGAACAGCTGCCCCATCAGGAACGCCCTGATCTTCCAGAGCTGGTAGATGTCGTGGGTGACCTTGCCGACCTGCGTGCGCTCGAAGAAATCCATCGGCAGGTTGAGCAGCTTGTCGAACATGTAGGCGCCGAGCTTGACGTCGACCCTGGTGGTCAGGTGGACGACGAGAAAGTTGCGCAGGTAGGCGAAGACCGCGTCGACCAGAACGAGGACGAAGAACGAGACGCAGAGCACGGTAAAGGTGTTGGTAGCGTTGAAGTAGAGGACCTTGTCGGTCATCAGGCGCCAGAACATGATCGGCGTCAGCGCCAGGAAGCCCATGACGAGGGCGCAAATGGCGACATCGCGCACGATCCAGCGCTCGCGGAAGATGATCCCGGCCACGAAGCCGATATCGAACGGGCGCGCCTCATCGGTGATCGCATAGTCGCGTTTGACGAGAACCACCTCGCCGTCGGCGACATCGGCGAAGCGCGCGGGGTCTATGGCGATGGTGGCCTGGGTTGCCGGGTCCTGGAGGACCAGCCGCAGGGTCTCCCCCTGCCCCTCGAAACGCAACAGGACCAGGCTGCCGCCGGCTTTCAGGCGCACGATCACCGGCAGCGCCTTGCCGAGATGAGGCACGCCTTCGGGCGCCAGGCGCACCGCCTTGGCCCGCAGCTTGACCGAGGCGGCGCAGCGCACGAGTTCGGCTGGCGTCACGCCACGGTCCGCGAGGACATTGTCGTGGACGAGCTGGTCGACGGTCAGGTGGATGCCATGGTGACGCGCCACGACCACCAGGCACGCAAGCGCGGTCGGATCCCTGGCCCCGCCGGGCGCGGCGGCAGCATCGGCTCGGGTGTCGATCGCGCTCATCAAGACCCGCCTTAGTCAGAGATCGCGTGAAACATGTTCCAGTCGTTGGGACACCCCGGCGGTGACGCCGGAGTGTCCCTGGTCGTCAAGCCCAACCGGCGACCTAGAGCGTGTGGTTGCCGTCGGTGAAATGGAGTTCCTTGACGTGCGAGACGGTGACCGTCTGGCCGTCGGTGAACTCGATGGTCGTGACCCCGGCGACCGTGTTGACGGTGGCGTCGGTGAAGTCCTGCAGGACACGGCCGTCGAACGACACCGTGTTGTTGCCGGCACCGCCGTCGATCGTGTCGTCGCCGGTCGTCTCCGTGATGTGGAACTGGTCGTTCCCGGCGCCACCGAGCAGGGTGTTGCCGTCGCCGCCGGCGTAGAGCGTATCGTTGCCGGCGCCGCCATCGAGGGACTGGTTGTCGCCGGTTCCGGCATCGAGGGAGTCGTTGCCGTTGCCGCCGAGCAGGGTCGAGTTGTCGCCACCGGCGAGGAGCGTGTCGTTGCCCGCGCCCCCGACGAGAGACTGGTTGCTGCCGAGGCCGCCATCCAGGTAGTCGTTGCCGTCGCCGCCGAGCAGCGTGGCGTTGTCGCCATAGGCGAACAGGAAGTCGTTGCCGGCACCGCCGTCGATCGACTGGTTGTCGCCGAAGTTGCCGTCCAGCGAGTCGTTGCCGTTGCCGCCGAGCAGCGTTTCGTTATCGCCGCCGGAGAAGATCGTATCGTTGCCGCTACCGCCGGAGAGGGACTGGTTGTCGGCAAAGCCGCCGCTGATCGAGTCATTGCCGTCGCCGCCGACGACCGTATCGTTGTCGCCGCCGGTGGTCACCGTATCGTTGCCCGCGCCGGCATCGACGAAGCTGTCGCCGGCCGAGTTGATGTGAACCACGTCGTTGCCGCTGCCGGTGCTGATGTTCAGCGAGCCACCGCCGCCGGTGACCGTATCCGCGCCGGAACCGGAAACAACCGTGTCGTTGCCGGTGTCGTTGAGGATGATCGAGTTGACGTGCTTGCTGGTGGCGATGAACACGTCCTTGGAGCCGAACACCGTCAGCGAAGTACCACCCGGCACATCATCGATGATGACGTCGAGATCGCCGCCGGTGGTCACGCTGGTGGCGCCCGGCGACTGTATGTCGAGCACCTGTGTGATCGGATTGGCTGGCGCGTTCGCACCGGTCTGCACCCAGGCCGTCAGGCCCGGCTGAGACGGATAATCGTAAACCCCGATGTTGTTGAGCTGGTCCAGAACCGCTTGCCGAACCGATGGATCGAGATTGCCGTTTGCCGTGAGAAAGGCCCCGAGTTGCGGGTCAGTCATGTATTGAATCGGCATTGGAAGACCCCCTTCTGCCTTATGAAACCCAGCCCGGTTCGAGCACCTTCGGCGCCCACAGGACTTAGTCTTGCGGGTCCACTATAAATAGCCGTCCGGATTTTGTGTGAGCTTTTATTGAGCAGTTGCTAGTAGAAGTTAACATGATATAACCATTTTCCATCGTAATACACTTCTACATTCCGAATACTCAAATATCGATCTAGTATAAATTCAAACCTATTCTATTTTTATTCGTCTCAGCACACTACGCTGGCCGCCAACGAAGAAGGGCGGCGATTGCTCGCCGCCCTTTCGGTTTGCGCCTTGGGGAGAAGATCAGGCGGCCCGGGCGATCCGGTTGCCGAGGCCCGCGGCCCGCTCGGCGAGGCGGGCCCTCAGCGCGGGTGGCACCTGGCGCAGGGCCTTCGCGCGCGGGTAAGTCATTTCGGCCATCTGCCGCGGTTCCGGATAGAGCGCCTCGTATTCGGCCCAGTTGTCGAAGCGCATCCGATCGACGTTGTCGATGAACGTCTCCGCCGGTGCGTTGTCAGCCAGGATCAGCGAGTGGTCGGCAGTCTCGATATGGTAGTAGGTGAACATCGCCGGCACGTTGGATTCCCGGACGATCGAGATGCCGTTGACGAGCGCGCCGGCGTGGATCAGCAGGCCGTCGATCATCAGGGCATGATCGGGCGAGAGCAGCAGGTCGCGTGACGGGACGTTGTCCGCGACCGCGTTCGCCCGCACCCGGATTGGCAGACGAAGCTGGTCGGCGAACGCCGGTGCCACCGTCTGGCGCCCGATCCAGCGGATCGCAGCCGACCGCCCGTCGGCGGTGGTGACCGTGTCGCCGATGGCCAGTTCCTCGACCCTGGTCTCGCCCGCGGGCGTGCGGATCATGGTGCCCGGCATGAAGCACACCGGAAGCTCACCGCCGGCGAGCGTAAGCGCCGTGTTGGCCTGGGAATTGTCGAGGACGGCGTTAGTGAAGAAGTAGTACGCCCCGGTGGTCTCGTTCTGGGCGATGAATCCGTTGTCCCCGACGGCCTGGCCGAGGGATACGAAGGTGTACGCGCCGTTCAGACTGTCCGCGCGGGTGACGTGGAACCGGTCGTTCGCGATATCGCCGACGGTGGCGTGGACGTCCGTGGCGCCGTCCTGGACATCGTCCTTGATGGTCACGTCCTGCGTGGCCGGCGTAAGCCCGTCGCCGGAATTTCCGTTGCCGTCGACTATTACGAAATTTCCCCCTTCGTCGACCTGCAGCAAATACATATTTGCAAATACACTGGGATCAGCCATGACACCCCTCCATCTGCAGGCTTTGCCTACGATGTCGGAGAGGTTACCAGCGGAGCATATGCCGTCAATGGAGACCCATCTTCAAGAATTACTCAATACCTAATGACAAAGGGTTATTTTATCGAGCCTGTACAAAAAATTACTGCTAAAGAGATTGAATTAGTTTGGTTCGCCACAGGTAGCCTGTGAGCAACGAGGCAAGCGCCTTGACTTCGAGGTCCGCCGCGCCGCCCGGCGCGAGATCGGCTACCGAACACCCTTGGGCAAACGCCCTGACGAAGGCCGACCGGTCGCCCACCGGCCCGCTGACGACCTCGCCCAGGCTTCGCAGCTCGTCGATCAGCTGCCGTCCCTCAAGGGTGCGGGAATCGACCCGGTTGGGGACGAGCAATACGTCGAGGTCGGCCGCGCGGCGCGCCCGCACGGCCGCGACAATCGCGAGCGTCTGGTCGGTGGAGTCAAGGTCGAGGCCCGACGGCGTGCACGGCGCAATCAGCAGGCTGGAGATCGCAACCGACGCGCCCACGGCCCGCTCGTCCGGCGGGGTATCGATAATGACCGTGTCGGCGCGCACGGCGCGCACCGCGCCGGCCCATGCCGACACAGCGTCCTTGCCGAACGGCATGGGGTGCACCGGGAAGCGAAGCCCGCCGGGCTGAGCCCAGGCCCAGGCCGATCGCTGCGGATCCGAGTCGACGACCGCAACGTCAACCCCCCGCCGGGAACGTTCGGCCGCCAGCGAGATCGCCAGGGTGGTCTTGCCGACGCCGCCCTTTCTTTGTGCAAGCGCGATCAGCCGGCGCATCGCCGGGCTCCCCTGCACGAGACCTTACCGACCGCAATCATTGCACCGGCTCCGGAAACAGGAACCGGAGGCTAGGCGGCCAATTCCGTTGCCGGGGTTACAAAGGCCCTTCAACTTTGAGCCAAACCCCGATTGCTTCTTGAGCTCGCCGCGGCCGCGTCGCCGCCGTCCAATGTTCACAACGCGACATATTCGCCTGCGACAATTTCTTAATTTGTGGAACCGGAGAGCCGCCGCAGGATTGAGTGGCTGCCGATTCGCAGCCCGAACCACGCGAGCGCCCTTGAAACCGACGCCGTTCACGAGCCGCTCGCTTTCCGCCCGAGGTCGCCTTCCGCCAGAGGGACCGGGATTTCCGCGAAGATCACCCAGGCGATCGATCGTCCCGATGGTGAGACTGGCGGCTCGGGAAGCCTGGCCTTTCCCTATCGATGGGGATCAACCGGAACAGCTGCCGCGACGGTTCCGCACTCTGTTTCTTTCCGACACCCACCTCGGCGCAAAAGGCTGTCGCACCGACCGGATTCTGGATTTTCTCACCTGGCATGATGCCGACGTCATCTACCTGGTCGGCGATATTTTCGACAATCGGCGGCCGCTGCTTGCCCACTGGCTGCCGGTTCACGACGCGATCGTCCGCGCCCTGATGACCAAGATTCGCACGGGAACCAAAATCGTCTACGTGCCCGGCAATCACGACGAGACGTTTCGCCGGCACTATGGCGTCTACTTCGACAGCATCGAGGTTGCCGAGAGCGCGCTCCATGTCGCCGCCGACGGCAAACGCTATTTCGTCGTTCACGGCGACTGCTTCGACGCGGTAGCAAGCCCGCTGCGCTGGCTTTCCTCGATCGGCGGGCGGATAGACGCTATGGTGCGTGGAATCGACAGCGGCCTGAACAAGCTCAGGCGAAGGTGCGGGCTGACCCGCTGGCCCTTGATGGAGATATTCCTCGCGCGCGTGAACCGCGTGATCACGCGCGGCGATCTGTTCGGAAAGAGACTGGCGGCAATGGCAGCAGCCAAAGGAACGGACGGCATTGTCTGCGGCCACTTCCATCGCGCCGCGCTGCACGAGGATTTTGGCATGGTCTATGCCAATTGCGGGGACTGGATCGACAGCTGCACGGCGATTGGCGAGGACGGAGATGGGTCGCTGCGGGTGATCAACTGGATGGATCCGCTCGCGGAACCGTTGATCGAGAAGCTTCGCTCCGCCGCGGCGGCGGTTTCCACGCTCGCGCCCTGAGATGCATCAACCGATCGGCGTCGTTATCCTGGCGATCGTCGTTGCCGCCACCATCGTCGCGCACATCACCAGCATTCTGCTGGTCATCTGGCGCACACGCCGGCTCCCTCCGGTCCCCTCGCCCATAGGCGAACCGGCGATCTCCATTCTCCGTCCCTTCCGCGGGCTGGAAAACAACCTCGCCGAGACACTCGCGTCCGGTTTCGCGCTCGACTATCGCGACTACGAAATCCTGTTTTGCGTTGCCTCGGCCGACGACGCGGCCATTCCGCTCGTCAAAGGCCTGATGGCGGCTCACCCGGCAAGGCCGGCGCGGTTGCTGATCGGCGATGATCCGGTGAGCATCAACCCGAAGCTGAACAACCTGGTGAAGGGATGGAAGGAAGCGCGCCACGAGTGGGTCGTCATGGCCGACAGCAATGTCCTGATGCCGTCCGACTATCTCCAGCGCCTGTTCGAGCGCTGGTCACCGGGCACCGGCCTCGTCGCCTCGCCGGCCGCCGGCGCCGCGCCGCAGAGTTTCTGGGCCGAGGTGGAATGCGCGTTCCTCAATACCTACCAGGGACGCTGGCAACTGGCGGCCGACCAGGTGGGCCTCGGCTTCGCGCAGGGGAAGAACATGCTGTGGCAGCGCGACCTCCTCGAGGAGGCGGGCGGCATCGCCGCATTGGCCGCCGAGGCGGCGGAGGACGTCGCCGCGACCAAGATCGTCCATCGGGCGGGACTGAAGGTCCGCCTTGTCCGGATGCCGTTTCCCCAGCCGCTCGGAGTGCGCAGCCTCGGCGAAGTGTGGCGGCGGCAACTGCGCTGGGCGCGACTTCGCCGGGTCGGGCTGAAGGCATACTTCATCCCCGAGGTGTTGAGCGGCGGCCTCTTTCCAATCGGCGCTACCGCGGCGATGGGCGCGGCCGGCATCTTCCCGCTCTATTGGGCAGCCCTGCTTTCTGTCGCCTGGTATGGCGCCGAGTTAGCGCTGGCCCGCCTTGCGGGCTGGCCGAGCTCGGCCCGCTCCGTCCTGACCTGGGTCATCCGCGACTTCATGCTGCCGGTGGTATGGGTGCTGGCCTGGACTGGAAGCAGCTTCGTCTGGCGAGGCAACGCCATGGCCGTCAATGGAAAACCGGCCCGGCTAAGGTCGCCGTCGCCGTAGGCGCGGTTCACGACGCCAAATCATCCTCGGCCGCCGAACCGGGCGCCACGCGCAAGCGGCGCATCGCCACGATCTGCCGCAGTAGCCGCAGAGGCGGAACGGTGCGGCACATGTCGGCGATCATACCGAGATCCGCCAGCATCCCTTTCCGCATCCCGTATTTCGCGCTCTTCATCGGGCTCTGCACTCCCTGCCACGGGACGATCGCGAGCCGAAATCTCCCGGCAATGCAGAGCCCGTTCAGGAACACCTCGAAACCAAACCGCGGCAGCGTGCGCAGCGCTGCCAGCCGATCTTCGAGGAGCCGCTTGTGGAACACGCGCTCGCCGGAGATGTAGTCGATGCCGATGGCCCGCCACAGGCGGGGCGCATTTTCGCGCAGGCTCATGGAGAGATCGGCCCGCCCGTTCAGCACCGGCAGGATCAGCGCGGTTATGTGGCCGGAGTTGAGGCCGACCAGATCGCCATCGAGGAGAAGCAGCAGCGGACCGGCCGCTTCGCCGATCCCGGCGAGAAGCGCGCCGGTCTTGCCCCGGTTCTCGGCCAGCCTGATGAGACGGACACCGCCAAACGCCTCAACCACCGCCGCGGTGTCGTCGGTCGAGGCGTCGTCGACGACGATCACCTCCTTCACCAGCGGATGGCCGGTGACCGCGGCGAGCACGCCCCCCACGCGGCTGCCTTCGTTGTAAACCGGTATGACACAGGAGACCTGCGCCGCGCCTTGCCCCGCGCTCGCGGCCGGCGTCACTCCGTGCCCCTGTTCCTGCGCGCCAGCCACCAGGCACCCACCAGTACGACCACGAGCAACACGGCCGCCGATACGCGGAATATGTACGAGTCTATCTCGTTGTAGGCGTACCCAAAGGCGTAGCCCAGAACCAGGAAGAACAGGCTTTTCGGCAGCGTGCCGAGGAGGTTGTACCAGAGGAAGGCGCCGAACCGCATGCGCGAGGCACCGGCCGCGATGAGGACCAGAAATCCGGCGGAGTGGGTGAGCTTCCCGATGAGGAGAGTCTTGGGTCCGTGCCTTTCGAAGTGATTTTCGAGAACCAGCAGCCGCGCCTCGTTGACGCCAAAGCGCGGCATCCAGCTGAGCCTCCTCAGCAGATGCCACGACCGGCCCACATGGTAGAGGACGATGTCACCGACGAGATCGGCCGCGACAACGACGCAGAACACCGCCGGCAGGTTGAGGTAGCCAAGGCTCGCGACGTAGGCCGCAATCACGGTGATGATCGGCCCCTCGACCACGGCGATCGGGAACAGGATCAGGAGGCCGTCGGACTGGATCAGGCTGATGGTCGCGTCGAGCGCAGTCATGGCAGCCCACTCGTTTTCCGCATCGGGGTGCTGCCTCGCGAGCGCAAAAACCCGTGGCCGGCTCCGTGACCTGCGCGGGTGGATTGGATAGTCGTCGCACCCACCCTTTTGTATCTGTGTCTCGCGATCCCTCCGACCAGCCATCGCTGGCGGAGAATTACCGCACCAGGCGGGCAATCTGCTGCTGCCAGAAAGGCGTCTGCGCCGAGGGCGCTGCGCCAACCGGAACCGATCGCTTCAGGGGAGGCTACCGCGCGCGATTCTACAAGAGGCATTCGGAAGCGCGGGCAAGCGATACCATCCCGGCCTTCCCCCCGCACCGAAGACAGGTCGACTTGCCGCTGCACAGCCTTAGGATATGTCCGGGCGAAAGCGTTTCGGGAGGCGAGAGATGCAAAGCATCGATACGAAATTCGCGGTCGCCGAGGAGACGGTGTCCGGCCTGCTGCTGGCACCTGCCACTCCGCGCGCGATCTACGTTCTTGCCCATGGCGCCGGCGCGGGCATGGGGCATCCGTTCCTCGGCGCCATCGCCAGCGGACTGGCCGAACGCGGCATAGCCACGCTCCGCTATCAGTTTCCGTATATGGAATTGAAGAAACGCCGGCCAGATCCGCCGGCCGTTGCCGAGGCGGCGGTCGCCGCGGCCGTGTCGGAAGCTGCGCGCCTGGTTCCGGGCGTTCCCCTGTTCGCCGGCGGCAAATCCTTCGGCGGACGCATGAGTTCACAAGCCGCCGCCCACGGGCTGATCCCGCAGGTTCGCGGCCTTGCCTTCCTCGGCTTCCCGCTCCATCCGCCGGGCAAACCCTCGGTAACCCGCGCCGAGCACCTCACAGCAGTCGGCGTGCCGATGCTGTTCCTGCAGGGCACGCGCGACGAGTTCGCCGAACTGGCCCTTCTCGATGGCGTGGTCTCAGGACTTGGCTCACGGGCGACCCTTCATCTCATTCCGGACGCCGACCATTCCTTCCACATCCCCGCGCGCAGCGGCCGCAAGGACGCCGATGTACGCGTTGAGCTGCTCGATACGCTTGGCCACTGGATGGAGCGGCTCGCCGGACGCCAGGAGCACGGGCCGGCTCGAACGACCCCGACGGCGCCCCGTCCCTGAGCGCCCGTTTGCATCGTCCTCGCGCCGCGGGCTCGTTGAGACATTCCGGTCACGGAACCCGGACTAAGATGGGGAGTTGATGTTTGCGACGGGGTCCGCCCGGCGGATGAGCGAGGCAATTGAAATGAAGAAGCTGGGCCTGGTGGTTGCGTTCATTGCGACTCTTCTTTTCTCCGCGCCAGCCTGGGCGGATGTCGTCGCCCACATCTACCTGTGGTCCCAATCGATGACAGTCAGCGTGGACGGCGTCCAGCGCTACACGTGGCCGGTTTCAACCGGTCGTTTTGGTTATATGACGCCGATCGGCGAATACCATCCGATCCGCCTCGAAAGGGTTTGGTACTCGACGATCTACAACTTCGCCCCGATGCCCTATGCGGTGTTCTTCCGCGGAGGGTATGCCATTCACGGCACCAACGAGACCGCGCGGATCGGAAGGCGCGCCTCGCATGGCTGTGTGCGCCTCGATACCGCGAACGCAGCGATATTGTTCTCGCTGGTGAAGCAGCAGGGTTACGGAAAGACTTCGATCATCATCACCCGCTGGTGACCGTCGCGCGTGCTAGTGCCGCGCGGCGGACTGCAAAGCGCGAATGCGTTCGGCGAGGGAGTGGGTTTCCGATCGCGGCGCCGGTTCTGACGCGCCGAGGCTCGTGACTTCCGCGGGTGCGCGCGGGACAACCGGACGCGGGGCCGGCAGCTTCCGCAAGACGCCGGTGCTGTCCTCCACCCGCTGCGGACTGTCCGCCCGGACCGCGGCCATCGCCTGGGTGAGATGGACGACGTCGGCGGCCACCGCGATAAGCCGTTCGCGCAGGCGGGCATTTTCGGCCTGCTCAGCCTCCCATGCCGGCCCGCCAACCCGCCGCAATTCGGCATTCTCGGCGCGCAGCGCCTCGCGGTCGCTCTCGATCGCGGCGAGGCGTGCGGCGATGCCACTCTCTTCTGATGCTGCCCTCGTGGATGTGGCCTCGGCGGCCGCGGCACGTAACGCAGTGAGTTCCGCGCGGGCCTCCGCCAGCGCCGTTTCGGCAAGCGCCAGGCGATCTTCGACGCCGCGCCGGACTACCGCGGTCGCAGCGATTTCGGCCTGCAAGCGCTCGACCTCCGCCGCGCCACGCGCCATTTCGGCCATGCGCGCGCTACGCTCGTCTTCCAGGCGCGCGATCTCGCCGGCAAGCGCCTCACGGCGCTGAACCTCCCCGGCAAGCTCGGCCACAATGGCCTCGCGGGCCTGGAGGGCAGCGGCCTCGGCGCCCTTGGCTACAGCGAGCTGATCGGTGAGGTTGCCGATCCTGGTGTTGCCGGCAACGACCTCGAGCTGCTGCTCCTCGATGAGCTGCTGGGCGGCCTCGTAGTCGCCGGAGAGCGTTGCGAGAACCTTGGCGCGTTCCGCCAGCATGCGGTCGCGGGCGGCGAGCTCGGTGCTGGCCGCCGCCAGCTTCCGCTCGAGACCACCGATCTCGGCGCCAAGCTGGACGATCCGCCGCTCCGCCTCGCCGAGCGCCGCCGTGCGCGCGCCGTGCTCGCGACTGAGGCGCGCCGCCTCCTCGCTCTTCTGGGCGAGCTCGACCGCCTGGGCGGCTGCCTTTTCCTCGAGCCGGCGGGCGGTCAATTCCAGTCGGCGCGAACTAACGGCGAATTCGGCCCGGAGCTGATCCTTGTCGGCGCGAATCTCGGCAAGCGACAGCGGCAGCGAGCTTTCCACCCGTGCCCGCGTCAGACGCGCCGTCCGTCTCAGGATGGCAGGCGCGAGGACCAACACGAGCAGGCCCGCCGCCAGCAGGCCAAGAACGAAATACATCGCTGCCTCGATCAAGGCGGCAACTCCGAACACAATCCAAAGGAACGCTAAGCGCGCGGTCCACGACGAAGCAGGCACGTTCCTACCTCAGCCGCGTTACTCTCAGCTTAAACGGTTTGAACGGCCTGAGATAGTTTTTCGAGGCCCTTTTCGCAGGCTGCGGATACGATCGGGATCTGGCGCTGCCAATGCGCTGATATCCGCGACAAACGGCCGTTCCCGCTATACAAGCGGATGCCGGCGGTTTGGAGATTCGCGACCGTTGATTGCCCTTGTCGGCTGATAAGCTCTGCTTCTGATATGGTTGGGGAGACGACGCGAGAACGTTGCTTGCTTGGATGAACTGATGGCTCTGCTTATCACGATGTATGAATCCGGGATTTACGGCGGCCAAGATGCCTCTGCACCGCGACCTATGCGTGACTTTTAGGGAATAGGGCTGGCGAAGAATGGCTGAAAGCATAAGGAAGATGCCCGCGCCGCAGGCTTCAGGCTTGTCTAGCCCGGCTTCGGAGGCAACGGAGACGCCGCCGCTCATCTCCGTGGTCGTTCCGGTTTACAAGGAAGAGCGCAACATCATGCCCTTCCTCACGCGGACGGTACCGGTCCTCGAACGCCTCGGCAGCTACGAGATCGTGTTTGCGCTCGACCCGTCGCCGGACCGGACCGAGGAGGTGATTCTGGCCGAAGCCGCGAAGAATCCACGCATCGGCCTTCTCGTCTTCAGCCGCCGCTTCGGCCAGCCGGCCGCGACCATGGCCGGCATTCTCAACTGTGCGGGCGCGTGGTGTGTCGTGATCGACGTTGACCTGCAGGATCCTCCCGAGATC
>JBBQGL010000003.1:0-56308 GCA_038323025.1 Hyphomicrobiales bacterium | reverse complement strand
AAAGGGCGATCTGCCCGCGGCCGACGCTGAAGCCGCCGGTCTCGATGGCTTCCGAGAGGTCGCGCGTCGACACCGAACCGTAGAGATGACCGGTCTCGCCGGCCTGGCGGACGACGACGAACGACTTGCCGTCGAGCTTCTTGGCGACCTGCTCGGCCTCCTGCTTGCGCTCGAGGTTGCGCGCTTCGAGGTGGGTGCGCTGCGACTCGAACTGCTTGCGGCTGGCTTCGGTGGCGCGCAGCGCCTTGCCCTGCGCCAGCAGGAAATTGCGGGCATAGCCGTCGCGCACGCGGACGACGTCGCCCATCTGGCCGAGGCGGTTGATGCGCTCGAGAAGGATAACTTCCATGTGACGATGTCCCGCGGCTTACTTGATGACGTAGGGGAGGAGCCCCAGGAAGCGGGCCCGCTTGATCGCCTGGGCGAGCAGGCGCTGCTTGCCCGCGGACACCGCCGTGATACGCGACGGCACGATCTTGCCGCGCTCCGACACGTAGCGCTGCAGTAGCCGTACGTCCTTGTAATCGATCTTCGGAGCGTTGGCGCCGGAGAAGGGGCAGGTCTTGCGGCGGCGGAAGAAGGGCCGGCGGGTGGCCTGTTGGGTTGCTTCAGCCATCAGACTTCTCCCCCTGCGCTGGCATTGCCGGCGGAATCGCCGTCTTCACGGCGCGGGCGATCGCCGAAGTCGCGGCGCGGCGGCCGGTCGCCGAAGTCGCGGCGCGGGCCACGGTCCGCGCCGAAGCGCGCGCCGCCGCCACCGCCACGGAAATCGTCGCGGTCGCGACGGTCATCGCGATCGCGCTTCTGCAGCATCGCCGACGGGGCCTCTTCAAGCTCGTCGACACGCACGGTCAGGATGCGGAGCACGTCTTCGTTGAGGCGCTCCTGGCGCTCCATCTCGGCGACCGCCGCGGGCGGCGAGTCGATATTCATCAGGGTGAAATGGGCCTTGCGATTCTTGCGGATACGGAAGGAGAGGGACTTCAGTCCCCACGGCTCGACCTTGGCGACCTTGCCGCCACCGGCCTCGATCACACCCTTGAATTGCTCGGTGAGTGCCTCGACCTGTTGGGTCGAGACATCCTGGCGCGCCAGGAAAATATGCTCGTAAAGCGGCATCTGCCTTTCCTCTTGTTCGCCGGCGCCAAGCCTCGCCGAAGCCTTGGGAAAGGCTGCGGGATGAACTTCGTGAGCGGGAACACCGGAAGACGGATCGTTTCTCGCCGATCCGACAGCTCATCGCTGCCTTCCGTTAAGCCCCCGGCCGGGGTCCCGAAGGACGGCGGGGGTTATACGCGAAGGCTTCGGAAATGCAAGCCGGAAGGGCTGCCGCTAGTGGATCGCCCAGTAAGGAATGGCGACGAAGGCCGAAGAAGCGAGGGTGAGGACGCAGAACAGGGCGACACGCAAGGCCAGGCCGGACATCGAAGTGGTTCCTCAGCGGAGATCGCCTCCTATAAACATGTCGGTAGTTAACGAGTTCCGATTTCTTTTAACTTCCCCACAAAAATAGTCCGCTGTGTTCCGGAAGACGCACTGCCGTCCTTGCGGGAAGGAGACTCCGTCGTCCGTCGCGTCGCCTGTATATAATGAGGCACGTCTGCATAAGCCGGACGCGACGACTGGGAGGTCGGCGAATGAAACTACCTGTTTTTCCGGTCGAGGGCGGGTGCCAGTGCCGCGCGGTCCGCTACCGGATCACGGCGTCCCCCCTTGGCGTCTACAACTGCCATTGCAAGGATTGCCAGCGGGCGAGCGGCGCGACCCATACCATGTCGATGATCATGCGCCGGGAGGACGTCGAGCTTCTCCAGGGCGAGTTGGTCGGCTTCGACAAGGCCGCGGATAGCGGGCGCACGGTGCGCATGCTCGGATGCGCCCGCTGCGGCACGAAGATCTGGAACGAGCCGCTCTCCTTCACCGCCATCCTCGTGGTGAAGCCCGGAACCCTCGACGACATGAGCTGGGCGGTGCCGGTCGGCAACATCTGGACGGCAAGCAAGGCGCCATGGGTTGCGATCGACGACTCCCTCGTGAACTTCCCCGGCCAGCCGCCCGACCGCCAGCCGCTTTACGATGCCTGGGCCAGGTCGGTTGAGGCCGGATAGGGCGCCCGGGAGCCGGTTTGGCGTGCGGCGACTTGACAGTATCGCCAGCCCAAGGCTCAAAGGCCGGCAGAATCCCGGGAATCTCCCGCGAGCATTTGACGGAGCCGCAGCGCGACAACAATGACGACGGCATTCACCTTTCCCGGACAGGGCAGCCAGGCGGTCGGCATGGGCAAGGCGCTTGCCGATGCCTTCCCCGAAGCGCGCACGGTCTTCGCCGAGGTCGATGAGGCGCTTGGCCAGAAGCTGTCCGCGGTCATCTTCGACGGCCCCATCGAAACCCTGACGCTGACCGAGAATGCCCAGCCTGCCCTGATGGCGGTGAGCCTCGCCGCGCTCCGCGTGCTCGAAACCCGCGGCGTGCGCATCAGAGACAAGGTCGCCTACGTCGCCGGCCACTCGCTTGGCGAATATTCGGCGCTCGCCGCGGCCGGCAGCCTGTCGGTTGCCGATGCGGCGCGGCTCCTGCGCATCCGCGGTCGCGCCATGCAGGCGGCGGTCCCGGTCGGGGTGGGCGCCATGGCCGCCCTCATCGGCCTCGACCTCGATCAGGCGCGCGCCGTCGCGACCGAAGCGGCGGCCGGCGAGATCTGCGAGGCCGCAAACGACAACGGCGGCGGGCAGGTCGTCATCTCGGGCCACAAAGCGGCGATCGAGCGGGCTCTCGAGATCGCCAAGGCCAAGGGCGCGAAGCGCGCGATATTGCTGCCGGTGAGCGCACCCTTCCATTGCGCCTTGATGGCGCCGGCCGCCGACGCCATGGCGGCGGCCCTCGCCGATGCCGAGATCAGGGCGCCCGCCGTTCCGCTCGTCGCCAACGTGGTCGCCCGGCCGATCACCGACCCGGCGGAGATACGGCGGGCGCTGGTCGCCCAGGTCACCGGCATGGTGCGCTGGCGCGAGTCGATTGCGTGGCTTGCCGGCGCGGGGACGACGCTGTTCGTGGAGATCGGGGCCGGCAAGGTACTCTCCGGTCTCGCCAAGCGGATCGCGGAAGGCGCCGAAACCCTGGCGGTCGGGACCCCGGCCGACTTTGATGCGGCGGTGGCGAAACTCGCCTGAGGCAGAAGGACTGAACGCATGTTCGAACTGACGGGCAAACGCGCCCTGGTCACCGGCGCCAGCGGTTCCATCGGCGGCGGCATCGTGCGCGCGCTGCATGCGCAGGGCGCGATCGTCGGCCTCTCCGGAACGCGCCGCGACGCCCTTGAAAAGCTCGCCGCCGAGCTCGGCGAGCGCTGCCACGTGCTCCCCTGCGACCTCTCCAACATCGAGCAGGTCGAAGCCCTGATCCCGCAGACCGAAGCGGCGATGGGCGAGGTCGAGATCCTGGTCAACAATGCCGGCCTCAACCGCGACAATCTCGCGCCGCGCATCTCCGATGCCGATTGGGACAAGGTCATCGCGGTGGATCTCACCGCCGCCTTCCGCCTCTGCCGGCTGGCGCTCCGGCCGATGATGCGCAAGCGCTGGGGCCGCATCATCTCCATCTCTTCCGTGGTCGCCTTCACCGGCAATGCCGGGCAGGCGAACTACGGCGCGGCCAAGGCCGGCCTCATTGGCCTCACCAAGGCGCTGGCGCAGGAATACGCGGCGCGCAGCGTGACCGTGAACTGCATCGCCCCCGGCTTCATCGGTTCGCCGATGACCGACGCGCTGAACGAAAAGCAGAAGGAATCGATCATGCTGCGGCTGCCGATGAAGCGCCTCGGCACGGTCGCCGAGATCGGTGCCGCGGCCGCCTACCTGGCGAGCGAGGAGGCCGGGTACATGACCGGCCAGACCCTGCACGTCAACGGCGGTATGGCCATGATTTAACAGACTAAATCGCAACGGACGGGCTGCCCGGAAAGGCCCTTTGAACCTGCCCGGCAACGCTGGTCAAGGTACATAAAGTATGTTACGACCGGCCAACTTGTTGAGGGGCGTGCAGCGGTTTCGATAGACCGCTTTCGGCCTTCGTGGCGATAGCGACTTCGCCGATTTTGTCTGGGGCGCCTTCACCCGTTCCGTGCTGAGCCGATGATCGCTCGCTCGCGGAGGGACGGTCCTTCGGAGTGATCAATATGAGGCAATTGAGGTTTCACAGATGGCTGATATCGCAGAACGGGTAAAGAAGATCGTGATCGAGCATCTCGGCGTCGACGCCGAGAAGGTCACCGAGGGCGCGAGCTTTATCGACGACCTCGGCGCCGACAGTCTCGACACGGTCGAACTCGTCATGGCTTTTGAAGAAGAGTTCGGTGTCGAGATTCCCGACGATGCGGCCGAGACGATTCTGACCGTCGGCGATGCCATTGGTTTCCTGGAAAAGAACGCCGGCTGAACGCGCGCCTTGGCGGTGATGCGGGTCCGGTCTAACGAGGGCCGGAGCGCCTTTTCATGCTGAGACGGGTTGTCGTCACGGGCCTGGGGATGGTGACGCCGCTTGGCTGCGGCGTCGAGCCGACCTGGGCGAATCTGCTTGCCGGCAAGAGCGGCGCGGCACGCGTCACGTCGTTCGACGTGAGCGATCTCGCCTGCCAGGTGGCCTGCCAGATTCCGCTGGGCGGCAAGGCCGACGGCAAATTCAATCCCGATGATTGGATGGAGCCGAAGGAGCAGCGCAAGGTCGACGACTTCATCATCTACGCCATGGCGGCCGCCGACCAGGCGCTCGACGACGCCGGCTGGCATCCGGCTACGCGCGAGGACCAGATCGCCACCGGCGTGCTTATCGGCTCGGGCATCGGCGGCATCGGCGGCATCTACGAGGCGTCGGTGACGCTGAAGGAGCGGGGACCTCGCCGCATCAGCCCGTTCTTCATCCCCGGCCGTCTCATCAACCTCGCCTCGGGCCAGGTCTCGATCCGCCACCACCTCAGGGGTCCCAACCATTCGGTCGTCACCGCCTGCTCGACCGGAGCGCACGCCATCGGCGATGCTTCGCGCCTGATCTCCATGGGCGACGCCGACGTGATGGTCGCCGGCGGCACCGAATCGCCGGTCAACCGGCTGTCGATTGCCGGCTTCGCCGCCTGCCGCGCGCTCTCGACCGCCTTCAACGATCAGCCGGAGAGGGCCTCGCGCCCCTACGACCGGGATCGCGACGGCTTCGTCATGGGCGAGGGCGCCGGCATCGTCGTGCTGGAGGAGCGCGAGCACGCACTCGCCCGCGGCGCCCGCATCTACGGCGAGGTCATCGGCTATGGCCTTTCCGGCGACGCCCATCACATAACCGCGCCCGCCGAGGATGGCGATGGCGCCGAGCGCTGCATGATCATGGCGCTGAAGCGGGCCGGGGTGTCGCCGGCCGAGGTCGACTACATCAATGCCCACGGCACCTCGACCATGGCCGACGAGATCGAACTGCATGCCGCCGAGCGTGTGCTCGGCAATGCCGTCGGCCACGCCTCGATGTCCTCGACCAAGTCCGCGACCGGCCACCTGCTCGGCGCCGCGGGAGCTGTCGAGGCGATCTTCTCCCTGCTCGCCATCCGCGACAACGTTGCCCCGGCGACGATCAACCTCGACAACCCGTCGGTCGAGACCGCGCTTGACCTGGTGGCGAAAATTCCCCGCCGGCGCCCGATCGACGTCGCGCTCTCCAACTCATTTGGCTTCGGCGGCACCAACGCCAGCCTCGTCTTCCGCCGCCACGCCTGAACGCGGCCGTCCTATCCCGCTTTGGCCACATTCGATGATACAGTCGCGCCCCGCGGCGAAGCAGTGTGGAAATGAGTTGGGACCGGCGTGATGAGTGACCTGAGGCGTGAGCCCTACGGCAGCGATGTCGACATCCTGTCGGCGCGCCTCTCCGCCGGCAGCCGCACGGCTCCGAAGAGCCCCGCCGAAGCCCTGCAGCCGGAGCAGGTGCCGCCGCCGCCGCCGCGCTCCCAGGCGGTCCGCCATCCGCTCGTCGTCTTCCTCAACTTCACGCTCACCATCGTCATCGTCGCCGCGGTCGCGATCGGCGCGGCGATCTTCATCGGCAAATCGCAGTTCGACCGCCACGGCGGCTTCGACACCGATCGCTCGGTGACCATCGAGCCGGGGAAGGGCCTCTCCGCCATCGCCGAGCAGCTCCAGAAGAACGGCCTCATCTCGAGCAAGTGGCTGTTCATCGCCGGGGTGTGGCTGAGCCGCCAGGACAACGGCATGAAGGCCGGCGAATACCAGATACCGGCGCATGCCTCGATGCGCGAGATCATGGACACCATCGTGTCCGGCAAGGGCATCCTCTACTCGCTCACCATACCGGAGGGCCTCACCAGCCAGCAGATCACCGACCGGCTGAACGCCGACCCCGTCCTCGTCGGTGACCCGGTGGCGGCGCCCCCCGAAGGCACGCTCCTGCCCGAGACCTACAAGTTCACGCGCGGCGACACGCGCCAGGACCTGCTGTCGCGCATGCAACACGATCGCGACCGGCTGCTCGCCGACGTCTGGGGCCGCAAGGCCTCAGACCTGCCGCTGACCAGCAAGGAGCAGCTCGTCGTCCTCGCCTCGATCGTCGAGAAGGAGACGGCGCTCGCCGATGAGCGCACGCGGGTCGCTGCAGTCTTCATCAACCGCCTCCGCCTCAACATGAAGCTGCAATCCGACCCGACCGTCGTCTACGGCAAGTTCGGCGGCCAGGGTAAGCCCGGCGGCTATACGCTGAGCAAGGCCGACCTCGACATCAACTCGCCCTACAACACCTACGTCGTCGACGGCCTGCCGCCGGGGCCGATCGCCAATCCGGGCCGCGCTTCACTGGAAGCCGTCGCCAATCCGTCGCGCACCAAGGACCTGTTCTTCGTCGCCGACGGAACCGGCGGTCACGCCTTCGCCGAGACCTACGAGGAGCACCTGCGCAACGTCGCCCGCTGGCGCCAGGTCAACAGCCAGAGCGGCTCGGCCGAGGCCCCCGCGACGGCAACCGATGGGACCGCCGATCCGCCGGCTGCCGACGATCCGGCGCCGGCCCCCAAACCGCCGAAGCCCGCGCCGAAGCCGGTCCAATGAGCGGCGGAGCGGCGGGCGGGGCTTCCGCGTCACCACCGGCCGCGCTTGCCAGCATGACCGGTTTTGCCCGCGCCGATGGCAGCGGCGACAATCGCACCTGGACGTGGGAAATACGGGCAGTCAACGGCAAGGGACTGGACGTTCGCCTCCGGCTGCCCTCGGGTTTCGAGCGCCTGGAAGTGCCGGTTCGCGAGCGTATCGGCAAGCGGGTCGTCCGCGGCAACATCCAGGCCAGCCTATCGTTCGGCGCCGGCGGCGCCGGCGAAGGGCTGCGCATCAACGAGGCGGCGCTCGCCGAGGTCCTGAAGGCTATGACGCTGATCGGGGCCCGGATGGAGGTCCAGCCGCCGACCCTCGACGGGATTCTAGCCATACGCGGGGTGATCGAATCGGGCGACGCCGCGCCGGAGGAAGCGGTGCGCACCAGGCTCGACGAAGCGATCCTGGCAAGCTTCGACGTCGCGCTCTCCGCCCTTGTCGCCATGCGCCTGCAGGAAGGCGCTGCGATCGCCGCGGTCCTGGCGCTCCGGGTTGACGAGATTGCCCGCCTGGCGTCGGCAGCCGAGGCCGCGCCGGCCAGAACGCCCGAGGCGATCCGCGCCCGCCTGGCGGAACAGGTGGCGGCGCTCCTCGATGCCGCCCCGGCCCTCGACCCCGACCGGCTGCACCAGGAAGCCGTGCTGCTGGCTACGCGCGCGGATATCCGCGAGGAGCTCGACCGGCTTCAGGCACACGTCGCCGCCGCGCGGACGCTGCTCGGCGAAGGCGGTCCCGTCGGACGCCGGCTCGACTTCCTCGCCCAGGAATTCAACCGCGAGGTCAATACGCTCTGCGCCAAATCCAACGACCGCTCGCTCACCGCGATCGGACTTGAGATGAAAGCGGTCGTCGACCAGCTGCGCGAGCAGATCCAGAACCTGGAATAGGACCGCCGGCTAACCGGCGCCGCGGGCGCGGCCGAGAGCATTGGCGAGCGCCACGAAATCAGCGACCGCGATCTCCTCGGCGCGCCGGGTTTCCCCGATGCCGGCTTCGGCGAGCAGCGCCAGCGGATCGCTGCCCAGCGTCTTCAGGCTCTGGCGAAGCATCTTCCGGCGTTGGCCGAAGGCCGCCGCGGTGACCCGTTCCAGGAGGTCGGGGTCGACCGGAAGCGGATCGCGAATGGGCAGAATCTCGACCACGGCCGAGGTCACCTTCGGCGATGGCGTGAACGCACGTGGCGCCACGTCGAAGAGGATCCGTGCCCGGCTCCGCCAGCCGGACAGCACACTCAGCCGTCCGTAGGTCTTCGAGCCCGGCGGCGCGACGATCCGCTCGGCGACCTCCCGCTGGAACATCAGGATCATCGACTCGTACCACGGTGGCCACGGTTCGCTCCGCAGCCAGCCGACCAGCAGCGGCGTCCCGATGTTGTAGGGAAGGTTGGCGACGATTCTGGCCGGCGAGTCCGCGACGGCGGCCATGTCGACGGCAAGGGCGTCCCCGGCGATGACCTCCAGACGCCCCGGATAGCGCTCCGCTATCTCGGCCAGCGCGGCGAGGCACCGCTCGTCCCGCTCGATCGCGACCACCCGGGCGGCTCCCGCCGCGAGCAGGGCCCGCGTCAGCCCGCCGGGTCCGGGGCCGACCTCGACCACCGTCACCCCGGCCAGGTCGCCGGCGGTCCGTGCGATCCGCGCGGTCAGGTTGAGGTCGAGGAGGAAGTTCTGGCCGAGGGATTTCGACGCCCGGATGCCGTGCCGCTCGATGACGTCGCGGAGCGGCGGCAGGTCGTCGATCTGGCTCATCGCCCGGATTCGTTGCGCACGAGCTCCGCCGCCAGCCTCAGCGCCGCGGCGAGGCTCGACGGGTCGGCCTTGCCGCTCCCGGCGATGTCGAGAGCCGTGCCGTGGTCAGGCGAGGTGCGCACGAAGGCGAGCCCCAGGGTGACGTTGACCGTCTCGGAGAACGACAGCGTCTTGGCCGGGATGAGCGCCTGGTCGTGATACATGCAGAGCGCCGCGTCATAGCCACCCCGGGCCGCCGCATGGAACATGCTGTCGGCTGAGACGGGGCCGAATGCGGCGATGCCCTCGCGCTTGAGCGCAGCCACCGCCGGCCGGATGATTCGCTCGTCCTCGTCGCCGAGCGCCCCGCCTTCGCCGGCGTGAGGATTGAGGCCGGCGACCGAAATTCTGGGGGCCGGCACGGCGAAACGCCGCTTCAGGTCGTTCGCGACAATCCGCCCGGTCTCGACGATCAGCGCGTCGCTCAGCGCCGCGGCGACTTCGCGGAGCGGAATGTGGATGGTGACCGGAACCACCTTCGGGTCCGGTCCGGCGAGCATCATGACCGGACGTGCCGGTGCGCCCGTCCATGCAGCCGAAAGCGTGCCGAGAAATTCGGTGTGACCGGGATGCTGAAAGCCGGCGTCGTAAAGCGATTTCTTGTTGATCGGCGCGGTAACTACCGCCGAGGCCAGGCCCGAGCGAACGTCCCCGACGGCGCGGCCGATCGACTCGATCACGGCCGCGGCGTTGGCCGGGTCCAGCCTGCCCGCCGATGCTGCGACCGCGGCGTCGAGTTGCACGACGGGCAAGACCCGGTCGAACGCGGCCGTTGCATCCCCCGGCGAAAGAGACTCGATCGGCACCATGATGCCCATCTGTCGCGCGCGGGCGGCGAGGAGGGCGGCGTTTGCCAGGCAATAGAACGGCGGCAGGCGATACTCATGCCGTCGCGACCATGCGGCCAGGATCACGTCCGGGCCGATGCCGCCCGGCTCCCCCATCGTCAGGGCAAGCGGAAGATCCGGGCCCAAGAATTCCCCTCGCTTCCGGCCCTCAGCGATACTCGATGATCGCCTTGTCGCGGAGTTCCTTGACGTAGTCCTTGCCGACTTCCTTGCCCTTTTCGAGCAACAGCTTGTCCTCGATCTGGGCGCGGGCGCCGGAATCGCCGGCGACCTTCTTCGCGTCGCAGACCGCAATCAGCTCGATTCCGGAATCGATAACGTGCGGTGAGGAGGCCTTGCCCACAGGCGTCCTCTGGACGTCTTCGCCGTCCTTGCCGGTGAGTTCGGAGGACAGCCGGCGTCCGAGCGAGCGCACTGTGACGTCGCGCAGGCCCTTGGCCTGATCCATGGCCTTGTCGCAGCCGGCGAAGCGTCCGCGAAAGGCCTCTGCTTCCCGGCGGCGCTGTTGGGTGTAGGCGGCGGACGATCCCTTCGGCACCACGAAGATGATCTGCTGCAGCGTGAATTGCGTCGCTTCCAGCTTGTCGGGCTTTTCCGCGAACAGCGCCGCGGTGACATCCGATGCCTTGACCGTCACCTTGAAGCGCGCGCGGGCCGCAACCATCTGCGACCAGACCATCTGGGCCCCGATGCGGCGCTTGAGGGTATCGGGGACGATCCCCGCGGAGGCGAGGGCCTTGTCGAGCTGCGACGGGCCCATCTTCATGTTGCCGGCGATCTGGGCGTAAGCGCCGTCGACCCGTTTGGGGTCGACGATTATGCCATGCGCCTTGGCCTCGGCCACCTCGAGCACTTCGTCGATCAGGTTGTCGATAGCGGCCTTTTCGCCGCCTTTCTCGTGGCCGATCTGCATCAGCTTCAGGCGCTGGGAAATGTCGAAACTCGTGATCGCCTGGTCGTTGACGACGACCTTGATCGCGCTGTCGGCCAGGGCGGCGACCGACCCGCCGGCGACAATCGCCGCCAGCGCAATCAGGGTCCGCGAGAGACGCTTCATCGGCAAAGCTCCAAGGCAGCGCCCGTTCGTGGAGGGGCGCTGAAAGCGAATCGTCCGCAGCGCACATTACGCCTGCGGAGGACAGCGCCTCCGGCTTGGAGCCGAAAAATCAGGCAAAACAGTGATTGGGACGATGCGGCCGGCATGGTTGTCGGGCTGAGGAATACCGGTTCGCGCAGTCTTGGGGAGGGCCAGACCGGCGAGCCTGCCGCCTTACTTGAACTTGCTGACGTCGGCGTTGATGCTGCTGTCACCCAGCGTCCGCAGGAGCAGATTGAACATAAGGGTGCGCGTCGGAATGTCGACGCCGCGAGCCTCGTTGTAGGCGACCGAGAAGGTCAGACAGCTGTTGTCATAGGCAAAGCCGATGCTGTCCCGGCTGAAGTTCGTATGGTTCAGGTCGAGCGCGACCGACGCATAGAGGCGGAAGTTGTCGAAGACATTCACCGATCCCGAGGCCCCAATCACTGACTGCGGACTGGTAACGCCTGCGTTGGGGTCCTGGCGCAGATAGAGATAGTTGGCCGAGGCGGTGATCGCGCCAACCGTGCCGCTCGCGCTCACTTCGCCGCGCTCGAGGGAGAATGTATCGCGGTCGAAGCGCCCGCTGGCCGCAAGCCGCGGCCCAATGGCCGTATCGAGCGAGACCGAGCCGACATAATCCGAGGGATTGGTCTGGAGCCCGCTGAAATTGCCGGCGTCGGCTATGTCGGCCTGGGCGTAGGAATTCTGGCCGGAAAGCTGGAAGGACTGCCCGATCATGGCCGCCGCCGTCATGCCGTTGGCGAACGTGCCCGTGTAGCGCAGGCCGGCGTTCAGTCGGGTGCCGCCTTCGACGCGGTCGTAGCCTGAGTACTTGTCGTAATCGAACAGGTTGGTCGTATCGAAGACGAGGCTTTGGGCATCCTCGTTAGGCAGCGTTCCGCCCAGCGGCTCGTTCGGCCGCACGATCAGCTGTGCGATCGGCTCGAACACATGCGTCGCACCGCCCGCCGTCACCATCACCGGCAGGCTCCACTCGACGCCCACCGCCGGCATGAAGCGCGTGGCCGATGAGGCGGCGGTCAGCGGCGTCGCCGCCGCCGAGGTCGAATCGAGCGCGAAGACGTCGCCGCGCAGGTATGCGAACGGCGTGATTACCTGTCCGAACGGACCGATGATCTGCCGCTTCCATTCCACCTGGGCGGTGCCGCGCAGGAAATCGCCGGCGACACCATGATAATAGGTCTTTGGATCGCCCGGAACGGCGAACGGGTCGTCCTCGGAGCGGGTCACATTGGCCAGGTTCGAGGTCAGCGTGATCTGCCCGCCGAGCACGGGGTCGTCGAACACATGTTCGTAGTCGATCACCGGAACGGCGGCCGCCTGGCGCCCCTGATCGTACATCGGATTCGTCGGACTGTCGGTCAGCACCTGGAAGTACATCGCCCGGATGTCGAGGTAGTTCCGGTCGCGCAGGCCGGTCAGGTGGACGTTTGAAACGGTCGTGGCGGTGTCTGCATTGAGGACGGCGTAGTTACGCGTGAACGTCCGGTCGGTGGCGAGCGTCCCGTCCCAGCCGAACGACCAGTATTCGTTGATGTTGAAGTCGCCGGTGGTGCGCACAGCAGCGCGGAAATCGCGCTGCGCATACGTACCCGAGCCGCCGCTGAGGAAGGCCGCAGGATCGTTCTGCGAAATCCCGGCAACGTGGACGGTGAAGTAGCCGTTGCTCAGCCGCTGGCGCCACTCCACCTGCCCGAGGAAGCCCTGCCGGGTGAAGTAGGTCGGCGTCAGCGTCAGGTCGTAGCTGGGCGCCAGCGCCAGGAAGTAGGGGGCCGTGATCGACCAGCCGAGCGGTGCGGAATAGCCGAAACTCGGCGACAACACGCCGCTCTTGCGTTTGACCGAGGGGTCGGGCGTCGCGAAATAGGGGACGTAGGCGATCGGGATTCCAAGGAACTGCAGCGCAGCCCCGTGGAAGTAGATCATCTTCTCCTTGTGGTTGACGATGATCCGCTTGGCCACCACCTGCCAGGTCGGCGGCTTCTCGGGATGGTCCTTGCAGGGCTCGCAGGCCGTGTAGACGCCATTGACGAAGGTCGTTGTCTCGCCGCCCGACCGCTCGGCGCGCTGCGCGGCGAAGTGGGTCCTGTCCGGCGTGTCGACGCGCAGCGACTGAACGAAGCCGTCACTGAAATTGTCGGTGATGTCGATGTGGTCGGCATAGGTAGCGATGCCGGACGGGTCGACCAGCTTGACCGAGCCGATGGCGATCAGGCGATGGGTGGTCTGCAGGTAGGTGACCCGCTCTGCCTCGAGCGTGTAGCCGCTGTAGTAGATCTTGACGTTGCCGACCGCGGAAACCGTGTGCTTGTCGTAGTCGTAGACGAGCTGGTTCGCCTCGACCAGCATCGGCGAGTTCTTGTCGACCTTGAACTCTGGCATGGTCGAAACGATCGCAGCGCCGGCCGGCATTGCTCCGGCGGCGGCGAGCAGGACCAACAGGGTGAAGAACGCAGCAAGCCGCGCCGGCGATCCCCCGACCCGCCAGCCCAGTCTACGTCCTAACGCTGCCACCCTCATCCATCCTCCAGGTGAAGGAGCACGGTTGCCCCGATCAACAAGGTGACAATGGCCGGAAGCCATGCCGCCAGCGGCGCCGGGACGATTCCGCCGCTGCCCAAGTCATTGGCGATCTTGGTCACAACATAGAGCATGAAGCCCACGCCCACACCAGCCAAAATCATCGTTCCCACATCCCGGGAACGCGAGAATCTGAGGGAGACGATGGCAGCGATTAGGACCATTGCCAAGAGTGTAACGGGACGCGACAGAAGCGTATTGAAACGGAGCTGGTAGCGGCTTGCCGAAACGGCCGCCCGCTTGGCCGAATCGATCAGCCCTGGAAGCTCCCAAAAGGATATGGACTCAACGTTATCAAAGGTTTGCCGGACCTGTCCGGGAGTGAGCGTGGTGGCCAGGCGGTAGATCTTGGCCTGCTTCGGGTCCTGGCTCGGCGCCGTCAGGGTTGCATCCTGGAGCCGCCACTCGCCCTCGACGTAGTGCGCCGTGGCCGCATCGACCCGCTCGCGGAAGGTGCCGTCGGTTTCGTAGATGAACGCGGTGACGCCGGCGAGGCCGAGGCCGTGGTCGAAGCTGCTCTGGGCGCCGATGATCGACTCGCGGCCTTCCGCCGCCTGGCTGAGCCAGGCCGGGCCGGTGTTTTCGGCGATCGGGGCGCCGGAAAGAATGCTTCCGGCCATCTCGTCGGCCCAGCCCGAAAGCATCGTTGCCATGGGGTTGTAGACGGTCGTCGCGATGGCGCCGATGATCAGGCCGACCGTGCAGGCGGGGAGCAGGAATTGCCATGCCGAGATGCCCGCCGCCCGGGCGATGACGACTTCGAGCCTTCGATTGGCGACGATGAAGGCGGCGATCGATCCGAAGAGCATCGTGAACGGCAGTACGTCCTCGCAGATCGCCGGAACCCGGTAGACCGTCAGCAGCAGGACGGCCCACGGGCTGAAGTTTTCCGAATTAAGAGATCGAGTGAGAAATTCAAGGTAAGTTATTCCACCTATTAACAGAACAAAGAATACAAACAGCGAGAGCACCATGAAGGTGAAGCGCCGGGCGAAATAGAAGGCGAGGGTCCAGCCGATCATCATGGGCCGGGTCTCACCCGCTGCGCGGCGTTGCCGCTGCCGGCGCGCGGCGGAAAAGCCCGCTCATCCGTCCGGAAAGCAGGTCGCCCAGGGCAAGCAGCCGCTCCGGTGGATGCGGCTGGCGCCCGGTGAGCACGAGGAAGATGCAGAGCCCGATCACGCTGAGGGGAAGCAGGTACATCCCTATCGTGGCGGGCCAGAAAGTCTCGCTGAAGCTGCTCAGAACATATTCCGAAGTCGCCAGCGCAACCGCGGCGCCGACGGCCAGAACCGTGGTTGCCGACCGCTGCTGGCGGGTCGTCTCGGCCTGCCCGAGGAAGACGAGCGGCAAAACCGCGAAGAGGATGGCGTTGAGCGGCGCCGTCAGGCGGGAATGCAGTTCTGCCCGGAACTTGCCCGGAAACTGCTGGTAGTAGCGGTCGCCCGGGTCCGGGCTGATCAGGTAGGCGGTCGAGCGCTCTACTGGCTTGTAGGGTGGAACGGGCGCCCGGCTGGCCAGCGTCGAAAGATCGAACGCATACGACGAGAACTCGATGATCGAGATCGACCCGTCTCTCGTCGAGCGGCGCTGGATGGTCCCGTCGTTCATGGCGAGGAAGACGCCGACCGGGTTGTCGATGACCGCGCCCCGTTTCGCCAGATAGGTCACGCTTTGCTCGGGGTCGCGCGAGTCGGCGAGGAAGATTCCCTCCAGCGTGCCGTCCTGCTTGCGGTGGCGAAGGTGGAAGGTCAGGCCCCCTGAAATGTTGAGAAACTGGCCTTCGCGCAGGAACGATGTGACGACGCTGCCGCGCACATCGGTGAGCAGCTGGCGCCAGAGCTGGAGCGAAAGCGGGGAGAAATAGAGCGTCATCGTCGACATGAAGACGGCGACGAGAATCCCGAGGAGCAGAACCGGCCTCAGCAGGGCGCTCTGCTTCGACCCGCTGGCGTTGATGACCACCAGTTCCGACCCGTCGTTGAGCTGGCGGAAGGCATAGATCACCGCGATCAGCACCGCGATCGGGCTGACGAGGGTGGTCAGCGCGGGCAAAAGGAGCAGGGTCACCTCGAAGAACGTGCCGAGGGTCTGCCCCATCGCGGACACGAGATCGAACTGCCTGAGCGCCTGGGTCAGCCACACCGTCGCCGACAGCGTGACGAGGGTGAGGATGAAGCCCCACCCGATCTTGCTGAAGATATAGCGCTCGATGATCTTCATCGGACTCGTCGGTCGGCCTCGGGCGGCGGATTATGGGCTAGTCTCGCGATGGCGCAATGTTTGAAGCGCCGCATCGGATTGCCCATGGCGAAACTGAGATTCGCCGCGTAGTCTCGCCCGCTTCACTCCTCCGACACCAGAGGTACCGATGTCCAGCCTGGCCCGCACCGCTTTTGCCAAGCCCGGCCGGATGCCCGCCGGCACCGTTGTCGCGCTCGTCGGCGAGGACCTGAGGCTCGGTCCGATGACGAAGAAGCTCGGCCTCGACGGGATCATCGCGCGGGTTGCCGCGATTGCCGAGTTCAAGGGCAAGGCAATGTCCTCGTGCGAGCTTTTCGCGCCGGCGGGGACCGACCTCGAGCGGCTGGTGCTGGTCGGAACCGGCAAGCCCTCCGAGCTTAAGGAGCACGACTGGTTGCGCCTCGGCGGCGCCGCCCTCGGCGCGCTCGGCAAGGCAAAAGCCACGACGGTGCTTCTCGACCGTCCCGACGGGCGAAGGCTCGGGCCGGGCGCCGCCGCCGATTTCGCCCTCGGCATGAAGCTCCGGTCGTATTCCTTCGATACGTACAAGTCGCGGAAACCCGACGACGCCGACGACAAGCGCGACCCGGTCGACGTGACGCTCTGGGTCGACCATCCCGGCGACGCCCGGCGGGCCTTCAATGCCCGGGACGCTGCCGCCGAAGGCGTCGCGCTCGCGCGGGATCTGATTCACGAACCCGCCAACGTCCTCGGTCCGGTCGAATTCGCGGAACGCGCCGCTGCGCTGGCGAGCGATGGCCTCGAGATCGAAGTGCTGACCGAGGTGGAGATGAAGGCCCTGGGGATGGCGGCCTTTCTCGGCGTGTCGCAGGGTTCGCCGCGTCCGCCGCGCCTTGTCATCATGCGCTGGAACGGCGGACGCGCCAAGGACCGTCCCATCGCCTTCGTCGGCAAGGGGGTTGTCTTCGATACCGGCGGCATTTCGATCAAGCCGGCCGGCGGCATGGAGGATATGAAGGGCGACATGGCTGGCGCCGCCGCCGTGACCGGGCTCATGCGCACGCTCGCCCGGCGAAAGGCGAGGGCGAACGTCATCGGCGTCATCGGGCTGGTCGAGAACATGCCCGACGGCAACGCCCAGCGGCCCGGCGACATCGTCAAGGCGATGACCGGCAAGACCATCGAGATCATCAACACCGATGCCGAAGGCCGCCTCGTGCTCGCCGACGCCATCGCCTACACCGAGGATCGCTTCCAGCCGGAATTCATCGTCGACCTGGCCACGCTCACCGGGGCGGTAATCGTCGCCCTCGGCCATCACTACGCCGCCATGTATTCGACCGACGATGCGCTTGCCGCCGCGCTGTTCGCCGCGGGCGAGGTGACGGGTGACCGCGTCTGGCGGATGCCGCTCGGGCCCGAGTACGACAAGCTGATCGATTCGAAGATCGCCGACGTGAAGAACACCGGCGGACGTGCCGCCGGCTCGATCACCGGCGCCCAGTTCATCAAGCGCTTCGTCAAGAAGACGCCCTGGGTTCACCTCGATATTGCCGGCGCCGCGATGGATTCGCCGTCGACCGAGATCAATCGCTCGTGGAGCTCGGGCTGGGGGGTGCGCATCCTCGACCGGCTGGTCAGCGACAAATACGAGCGCCGATGACCGAGGTCCTTTTCTACCACCTCGACCGGCAGCCGCTGGAGCGGGTGCTCCCCGAACTGCTCGAGAAATGCCTCGAACGCGGCTGGCGGAGCGTGGTACAGGTCGGCTCGGAAGAGCGTCGCGACGCCCTCGACGCGCACCTGTGGACCTATCGCGACGAGGCCTTCCTGCCCCACGGCACCGCCAGGGACGGGTCGCCCGCCGCCCAGCCGGTGTGGCTCACCACCGAGCCGGAGAACCCTAACGGAGCGACCGTCCGTTTCCTCGCCGATGGAGCCGATCTGCCGGCGGTCGCGGATTATCAGCGCGTCGTCATCCTGTTCGACGGCAACGATGCCGACGCAGTCGACCGTGCCCGCGGGACCTGGACTGCGGTGCGCAACGACGGCCACCAGGTAACCTACTGGCAGCAGTCGGAAGGCGGACGCTGGGAGAAGCGCGGCTAGACCGCCTCAGGCGCGCGCCGCGCTCGCCTCCTCGTAATCGGCCGAGAGCGCCAGCCAGCGCTCCTCGGCCGCGGCCAGCGCCTTCGCCGCCTCGGCGCGCGCACGGTTGTAGGTGACCACCCCGGCGGGATCGCGGGTGTAGAGCGCCGGATCGGCCAGCCGCCGGTCGAGATCGGCGACTTCCTTCTGGTACTTGCCGATCTGGATCTCGGTTTCCTTGACCTTCTTGCGGAGCGGCGCCGCCTGCTCGCGTTTGCCCGCGGCCTGGCGGCGGCGGGCCTGCGCCGCGTCGGCGGACTCGGCGCCGCCGTTCCGGCGGCGGCCGGAGCGGCTGTCGAGGACGAGCTGGCGATAATCGGCCATGTCGCCGTCGAATGGCGCCACGGTACCGTCGGCGACCAGCCACAGCCGGTCGACCGATGCCTCGACCAGGTGGCGGTCGTGCGAGATGAGGATCACCGCGCCGGGGAAATCGGCCAGCGCCCGCACCAGCGCTTCGCGGCTGTCGATGTCGAGGTGGTTGGTCGGCTCGTCGAGGATGAGCAGGTGCGCGCCGCCGAAAGTGGCGAGGCCGAGGAGCAGCCGCGCCTTCTCGCCGCCGGACAGGTCGCGTGCCGGCGTATCCATCTTGGAGGTCGGGAAGCCGAGGGCGCCGGTGCGGGCGCGCACGCGCGCCTCGGTTTCGCCGGGCAGCAGCTCGCGCACGTGGTCGTAGGCCGACTGGTTGGGCGAGAGCTCGTCGAGCTGGTGTTGCGCGAAATAGGCGACTTCGAGGGCGTGCGGCCGCTTGAAGGTGCCCGCCAGCGGCTCCAGCCGGCCGGCGAGGAGCTTGGCGAAGGTCGACTTGCCGTTGCCGTTGGCGCCGAGCAGGCCGATGCGGTCATCGTCGTCGATGCGCAGGTCAAGGCGGGTCAGCACGGGCTTGCCGGGCGCATAGCCGACCTCGACGTGCTCCATGTGCACGATCGGCGGCGCCATTTTCTTGCGCGGTGCCGGAAAGACGAAGGGGTAGATCGACTCGTCGGCGAGCGCCGCCAGCGGCTCCAGCTTCGACAGCGCCTTCAGGCGCGATTGCGCCTGGCGCGCCTTCGACGCGGTGTAGCGGAAGCGGTCGACGAACTCCTGCATGTGCGCCCGCTGCTCTTCCTGCTTGCGGCGGAGCTTGATCTCCAGCGCCTGGCGCTCGCGCCGCTGGCGGTCATAGGAGTCGTAGTTGCCGCGATAGAAGATGAGCTTCCCCTGGTTCAGGTGGACGATCGAATCGACGGCGCGATTGAGGAGGTCGCGATCGTGGCTGATGAGGAGGACGCTGCGCGGGTAGCTGGCGATGTAGCTTTCCAGCCAGAGCGTGCCCTCGAGGTCGAGGTAGTTGGTGGGCTCGTCGAGTAGGAGAAGGTCGGGCTCGGCGAAGAGCACCGCCGCCAGCGCCACGCGCATCCGCCAGCCGCCGGAGAACGAGGAGCACGGGCGGCGCTGCGCCGCCTCGTCGAAGCCGAGGCCGGCGAGAATGGAGGCGGCGCGGGCTTCTGCCGCGTGGGCGCCGATGTCGGCGAGCCGCGTCTGGATATCGGCGATGCGGTGCGGGTCGCTGGCGGTTTCCGCCTCGACCAGGAGGTCGGCGCGCTCGCGGTCGGCGGCGAGCACCACCTCGATCAGCGTCTCCTCGCCGGAGGGCGCCTCCTGCGCGACCTGCCCGATGCCGGTGTTGCGCGGCACCGAGATGGTGCCGCTCTCCAGTTCGAGTTCCCCCGCGATCAGGCGGAAAAGCGTGGTCTTGCCCGCTCCGTTCTTGCCGACGAGGCCGGTCTTGGCGCCGTCGGCGAGCGCGACCGTGGCGTGGTCGATGAGGACGCGCGCGCCGATGCGGTAGGTGATGTCGTTCAGATGGATCATGGCGGCGGGCTTCATGCCGTGAACCAGCGCAGAGAGCAAGGGCGGCGGCCAGCGGGTGACACCCGCGCTGTCGGTATTGGTCAAACGGCCAGTGCGTCCTATCATCAACGTTCGGCCAAATGGTTGGTTCGCCAGGCGTTGGCTTCCCCCAGGTCCCGGTGACCCGATGAAATTCCCGAACTCCGTGACCGCCAGCCGCCTTTCATCAGTGATCGCGATCGCAGCGGTGGCTTTTTCCGCCGGTGCCGCCGACGCCGTATCGCCGACACCGAGTACGGGTGCAAACGGCATGGTGGTGACCGCCCAGCACCTTGCCTCCGAGGTCGGCGTCGAGATCCTGAAGGCGGGCGGCAACGCCATCGACGCGGCGGTTGCGGTCGGCTACGCGCTCGCCGTCGTCCTTCCGTGCTGCGGCAATCTCGGCGGTGGCGGCTTCGCGACGCTGCATCTGGCCGACGGCAAGGACGTCTTCGTCAACTTCCGCGAGAAGGCGCCGCTTGCCGCGAGCGAGACCATGTATCTCGACGCCGTCGGCGCGCTGGTGCCCGACCTCAGCCTGCGCGGCTACAAGGCCGTAGCCGTTCCGGGCAGCGTCCTCGGGCTCGACACGATGCTTGCCCGCTATGGGACGATGAAGCGCGAGGCGGTGATGGCGCCGGCGATCCGGCTCGCCGACGAAGGCTTCGTGCTGACGCAGGGCGACGCCGATATCCTCGCCGGGGCGACGAAGGCGTTCGTTGCGGAGCCGAACGTCGCCGCTATCTTCCTGAACAACGGCCGGCCGTGGCAGACGGGCGAGCGCCTTGTGCAGAAGGATCTTGCGGCGACGCTGAAGGCGATCGCGAGGGATGGCCCCGACGCCTTCTACAAGGGTCCGATCGCCGAAGCGGTTGCGGCGGCGAGCGCGGCGAACGGCGGGATTCTGACGACAGAGGATTTCGCCGCCTACACCGTCGCCGAAACACAGCCGGTGCGCTGCTCCTATCGCGGCTACGATCTTGTCTCCGCGCCGCCGCCGAGCTCGGGCGGCACGACCCTCTGCCTGATCCTCAACATCCTCGAAGGCTACCCGATGCGGGAACTCGGCTTCCATTCGGCCGCCGGGCTTCAGCTTCAGATCGAGGCGATGCGCCACGCCTATGTCGACCGCAACTTTGCCCTCGGCGATCCCGACTTCGTCGCCAACCCCCTCGACCGGCTGCTTTCCAAAGACTACGCTGCGGAAATCCGGGCAAAGATCGTTCCCGGCAAGGCCGGCACGTCGAAGGACGTGGCGCCCGGCGTGCCGCCGCATGAGGGGACGGAGACGACGCACTACTCGATCGTCGACAAGGATGGCAACGCGGTTGCGGTGACCTACACGATCAACGCCAATTTCGGCGCCAGGGTGATCGCCGGCAACACCGGCTTCTTCCTTAACGACGAGATGGACGACTTCACCACCAAACCCGCCGCGGCCAACCTCTTCGGCCTCGTCCAGGGGCGCAAGAACGCCATCCAGCCGGGCAAGCGTCCGCTAAGTTCGATGAGCCCGACAATCGTCGCCAGGGATGGCAAGACCTTCATGGTAATCGGCAGCCCCGGCGGCTCGCGCATCATCACCATCACGCTCGAAGCCTTGATGAACGTCATCGACTACGACCTTGATCCGCAGGAGGCGATCGACGCGCCGCGCTTCCATCACCAATGGCTGCCGGACGAGGTCTATGTCGAGCCGATGGCGCTGTCGCCCGACACGGGAAGGATGCTGACCGACATGGGCTACAAGATCGTCGAGCAGTCTACCTGGGGCGCGGCCGCCGGGATTTTGGTAATGCCGGCAGCGGCGCCGCCGGCGCCGGATGCGCCAAAGCCTCCGCCCAACCCGATGGCAAGCGGGCGGATGAGGCCGGGCCTGCTTTACGGCGCCAACGACAACCGCCGCCCGGCCGGCGCAGCGATTGGGTACTAGGATGTCCGAAGATCATCACCGCGAGCACGAACCGGGACGGGACCCTGTCGACTGGAAGACGCAGGGCGTCCGTGTGATCCCCGGCGACCAGCTCGATCCGAACACCGCGCAGACGCCGGGCATGTCCCGCGCCGCGGCGATCAACTTCGCCCGCGTCGGGGCGCAGAAGATCTGGGCGGGGACGGTGACCATCCACGCCAACGCCAGGACCGGCGCGCATCATCACGGCGCGCTGGAGAGCGTCATCTACGTGCTGAAGGGCAGGGCGCGCATGCGCTGGGGCGACCGGCTCGAATATGTCGCCGAGGCCGGCCCCGGCGATTTCATTTTCGTGCCGCCTTACGTTCCCCACCAGGAGATCAATGCGTCGAGCGCCGAACCGCTCGAATGCGTGGTCGTGCGGAGCGACAACGAGGCCGTCGTGGTCAATCTCGACATCGAGCCGGTCGAGAAGCCGGAAGCCGTCGCCTGGGTCGACCCGATTCACAGGCACCCGTAGCCCGGACACGCTCCGCGCCGCCGTTTCCTTGTCGTCATTGCTGCAATAGGCATAGCTCACAGGATTTCCCGCCATGAAATTCGCTCTCGCCGCCATCTTCCTCGCAACGGCAATCGGTGCCGCCGAGGCCCATTCCTGCGATTCGGACGCGCGGGAGCACGCCGAAGCACTGCTCAAGTTTCATTTCGGCGACGATACCGTTCTCGAAAGTCAGGACGTGGCGGTGGACGAGACGGTGCGCCAGCTCGCCCCGGTCAAGGCGCTGAAGGGTAACGCCCGGTTCGACGTACTCGAGGTGTGGGGCCACATCTACAAGAGCGACTACCGCATGCGCTTCCTCTACGAAGCGTCGCCCGGCCTTTGCCTGCTCATGGGCCAGGAGATATTTGAGGCAAGCGACCCGCAATAGCCGGGCTGCGCCTTCACGCTCGGATCAGTTCATCCCCATTCCCGAGGCGCGCTGGAAGAGGATCAGGTCGAGAGACGGCATCGCCGCATTGCCCGCCGCCATGGTGACCAGCGCATGCGCCTGGCCGCGATGGTGGGTCTGGTGATTGAAGATATGGGCAAGCGCGGGCCCGCGGGGTTGCGTCATTTCCACCGGGTTGCTGATCGGCCGGTAGGTGAAGCTCGCGGCCAGGTCTTCTTCGCCGAGGCTCTCGACATAGGCGATCATCCGGGCGTCCTCCTCGCGGCGGGCGGCCTCCAACGGGTCGATCTGCTCGAACAGGATTTCGTCCAGCCGCGTCTGCTCGGGACCGGTTCCGGTCAGTCGCCGCAGCCAGATGCGATCGGTGACGACGAGATGGTTCAGCGTCGCGTGCAGTGATCCGAAGAAGGCGCCGCGCGGCCGGCGGTATTCGGCGTCGGGCAGGGCGCGGGCGGCCGCATACAGGCGCTCGTTGGCCCAGCGGTTGTAGTGCGCGAACATCACGAAATGCGATTTCATGGGCCTGCTCCCGAATTGGACGCGCGACAATAGCGCCGGGGTGCCGGCACGAAAACGCCGGCGACCCGAAGGCCGCCGGCGTCTTGCATCGAAAACTGCTCGGCGGGTATCAGGCGAGGTCGAAACGATCCGCGTTCATCACCTTGGTCCAGGCCGCGACGAAGTCCTTCACGAACTTCTCCTTCGAGTCGGCCTGCGCATAGACCTCGGCGAGTGCCCGGAGCTGGGAGTGTGAACCGAAGATCAGGTCGACGCGCGTGCCGGTCCACCTGAGTTCGCCCGTCTTCCGGTCGCGCCCTTCGAACACGCTTTCCGAGCCCGAAGAGGACTGCCATTGGGTCGCCATGTCGAGCAGGTTGACGAAGAAGTCGTTGGTCAGCGTCTCGGGCTTCTTCGTGAAGACCCCGTGCGCCGGCTGTCCGGCGTTGAGGACGCGCAGCCCGCCGACCAGCACCGTCAACTCCGGCGCCGTCAGCGTCAGCAATTGCGCCCGGTCCACCAGCTGTTCCTCGGCGGAAAGGCGCTGCTTGCCGCGCAGGTAGTTGCGGAAACCGTCGGCCGTCAGTTCGAGCGGAGCGAAGGCTTCGACGTCGGTGTGCTCCTGCGACGCGTCGGTACGGCCCGGCGTGAAGGGCACCTTCACGTTGTGGCCGGCATCCTTCGCGGCCTTCTCGATCGCGGCGCTACCGCCGAGAACGATCAGGTCGGCGAGCGAGACCTTCTTGCCGCCGGCCTGCGCAGCATTGAACTCCTTCTGGATCGCCTCGAGTCCCGCAAGGACCTTGGCCAGCTGCGCCGGCTGGTTGACGTCCCAATCCTTCTGCGGCGCGAGGCGGATGCGCGCCCCATTCGCGCCGCCACGATTGTCGGAGCCGCGGAACGTCGAGGCCGAGGCCCAGGCCGTGGTGACCAGTTGCGAGACGGACAGGCCCGACGCGAGGATCCTGGCCTTCAGGGCGGCGATGTCCTGCTCACCGATCAGTTCGTGATCGACGGCGGGAACGGGGTCCTGCCAGGGCAGTACCTCTGTCGGAACCAGCGGCCCGAGATAGCGCACGATCGGACCCATGTCGCGATGCGTGAGCTTGTACCAGGCCCTCGCGAACGCATCCGCGAACTGGTCCGGATGCTCGTGGAACCGGCGCGAGATCTTTTCGTAGGCAGGGTCGAATCTCAGCGCCAGGTCGGTGGTCAGCATCGTCGGCGCGTGACGCTTCGACGGGTCGTGCGCGTCCGGCACCGTGCCGGCGCCGGCACCGCCCTTTGGCGTCCACTGATGCGCACCGGCCGGGCTCTTGGTCAGCTCCCACTCGTAGTTGAACAGGTTGGCGAAGAAGTTGTTGCTCCACTTCGTCGGCGTCGTGGTCCAGATGACTTCCAGGCCGCTGCCGATCGCATCGCCGCCCTTGCCGCTGCCATAGGCGCTTTTCCAGCCAAGGCCCTGCTGCTCGATGCCGGCGGCTTCCGGCTCCGGGCCGACCAGCGTCGCGTCGCCTGCGCCGTGGGTCTTGCCGAAGGTGTGACCGCCGGCAATCAGCGCAACGGTTTCCTCGTCGTTCATCGCCATGCGCGCGAAGGTTTCGCGGATGTCCCGCGCCGCGGCGACCGGATCCGGCTTGCCGTTCGGCCCCTCGGGATTGACGTAGATCAGGCCCATCTGCACGGCGGCGAGGGGATTGGAAAGATCGCGGTCGCCGCTGTAGCGCTCGTCGGCTAGCCACTTGCCTTCGGGGCCCCAGTAGATGTCCTCCTCGGGCTCCCACACATCGGCGCGCCCGCCTCCGAACCCGAACGTCTTGAAGCCCATCGACTCGAGGGCGACGTTGCCGGTGAGGATCAGCAGGTCGGCCCAGGAAATCCTGTTGCCGTACTTCTGCTTGATCGGCCACAGCAACCGGCGCGCCTTGTCGAGATTCACGTTGTCCGGCCAGCTGTTCAGCGGCGCGAAACGCTGCTGGCCTGCTCCGGCGCCGCCGCGGCCGTCGCCGATGCGGTAGGTGCCGGCGCTATGCCACGCCATGCGGATGAAAAGCGGACCGTAATGGCCGAAGTCGGCCGGCCACCAATCCTGCGAGTCCGTCATCAGGGCGGTGAGGTCCTTCTTCAGCGCCTCGATGTCGAGTTTCTTGAACTCCTCGGCGTAGTCGAAGGCTTCGCCCATCGGATTGGACAGGGAGGAGTGCTGATGGAGAACCGACAGGTTCAGCTGGTTCGGCCACCAGTCGCGGTTGGCCCTGTGCACGACCGGGCACTTGCCGGCGCTTTCATTGGTCTTTGCGTCCATCTTTCTCTCCGCTCGCGGTCTGTAGATGTCTTCGACTTGTTTCGTATCGAACTATCATGACTTCCGGGAGTCTACCGGCACGATTGCGGTCGGCATCCCCGGTCGGACTTCATCGCGAAACCGCGCATGGAGCGCTGGCCGGAACCGTCAGCTTCGCCCCGCTGCCTGGTCGTGGTGGGTCGGCAGGCGCGGCATCCCGTGTTCGCGAACCGTCCTGTTTGGAATCATTACAGGGTGAGGCGACCAAATCCAATCGGGAACCCGCGCCGGTGTAGGATGCGCCCGCGAATCGGGGGTACCGATTTCAGCCACGGGGGTGGGGCGATGGACAGGACGATCAGGAAATATCTCGCGGAAGCGGTAGGGACGGCGGTTCTCGTCCTCTTCGGCTGCGGTTCGGTGGCGATCGCCGGCTATGCCGGCGCCGCGCCGGTCGGGCTGCTCCCGATCGCCTTCGCCTTCGGCCTCGCCGTGACCGCGATGGCCTACGGGATCGGTCCGATCTCCGGCTGCCACATCAATCCGGCCGTGACCGTCTCGATGTGGGTCGCGGGCCGTATCAGGAGCAACGACGCGATCGGCTACATCGTCTCGCAACTGGTCGGCGGCATTGTCGGGGCGGGGCTGCTCGTCCTGATCGTGAAGGGCAAGTCGGCGGGGTACGATCTGGGCGTGGCCGGCCTCGGCCAGAACGGTTGGGGCGAGGGCTATGGCGGCGGTTTCGGCATGGTCGCCGCGATCATCACGGAGATCGTCGCCACCTTCATTTTCACGCTGGTCATCCTGTCGGTGACGCGCGATCCCGGCAACGGTACCGTTGCCGGCCTGGTGATCGGCCTGACCCTGCTCGTCATCCATGTCGTCTTCATCCCGGTCACCGGCGTTTCGGTGAACCCGGCCCGCAGCCTCGGCCCGGCAATCTTCGTCGGCGGCACGGCCCTGGCGCAGGTCTGGCTTTTCCTGGTCGTGCCGACCGTTGGCGGCGCCCTCGCGGGCTGGCTCTACCGGGCGCGGATCCTGGCGGCGGATTGACGCTGGACCGGATTTCACGCCAAAGGTAGCCGATGCTGGCGCCGAGACTCCCCAAGACCATGGCGGCCGTGATCTGCCATGGCCCCGAAGACTATCGCCTGGAGGAACGGCCGGTGCCCCGGCCGGGTCCGGGCGAGGTGGTTATCCGCGTCGGCTCCGTCGGCATCTGCGCCAGCGACCTGAAATGCTATCTCGGCGCCCCCCTCTTCTGGGGCGACGATCACCGCGAGGGCTATTGCCAGCCGCCGGTCATACCCGGCCACGAGTTCGTCGGCGATGTCGTTGCGATGGGCGAGGGCGCCGCCGAGAAATACGGCCTCGCCATCGGCGACCGCGCCATCTCCGAGCAGATCGTGCCCTGCTGGAACTGTCGCTATTGCCGCAACGGCCAGTACTGGATGTGCCAGGTCCACGACATCTACGGCTTTCGCCAGCGCACCTTCGGCGCCATGGCCGACTACATGCTCTTTCCGGCCGGCGCGCTGAACTACAAGGTCCCCGCCACCATTCCGGTCGAGCACGCGGCCTTCATCGAGCCGCTCGCCTGCTCGATCCACGCGGTCGAGCGCGGCCAGATCAAGTTCCAGGACGTCGTGGTCATCGCCGGCGCCGGGCCCCTCGGTCTCGGCATGGTGGCGGCGGCGCGAATGAAGAATCCGCGTCTCCTCATCAGCGTGGATCTCAGCGACAACCGCCTGGAGACCGCCAAGGCCTGCGGCGCCGATATCGGCATCAATCCGCGCAAGACGGATGCCGTGAATGAAGTTCTGAAGCTTACCGACGGTTACGGCTGCGATGTCTTCATCGAGGCCACCGGCCATCCCGCCGCCGTCGAAAGTGGGCTGCGCATGGTGTGCAAGCTCGGCACTTTCGTCGAGTTCAGCGTGATGCGCGAGCCGGTCACCGTCGACTGGACGATCATCGGCGATACCAAGGAACTGAACATCCATGGGTCGCATCTCGGGCCGTATTGCTATCCGGTCGCGATCAAGATGATCGAGGACGGCCGCCTGCCGATGGACCGCATCGTGACCCACAAGCTGCCGCTCGCCGAGTTCCAGCGCGGCATCGACCTGGTGGCGCGCGGCACCGAGTCGATCAAGGTCGTTCTGACGCCTTGAGCCGCCCACCCCGACAACCGGAGGATTCACGATGTTGAAGGCTGCAATCGTCGTCGCATCGCTTGCATTCGCTTCCTCGGCAATGGCCGGCGAGGGCGACGTCGGCGGGACTTACGACGTCTATGGCAAGAATCCCGACGGGAGCCAGTACACCGGCACCGCCGTCATCGACGTGACCACGGAAAATACCTGCCGCATCACGTGGAAGACCGGCAGTTCGACCTCGGCCGGCATCTGCATGCGGAACGGCACTGCGTTCGCCGCCGGCCACGAGCTGTCCGGCAAGGCCGGCCTGGTAGTTTACGAGATAAAGGAAGACGGCTCGATGATGGGCCTCTGGACGATCGCCGATCAGGCCGGCGTCGGGACCGAACTCCTCACGCCGCAATAATCCGGCTCGTCACCCCTCACATGAAACGGAGAGCATGCATGTTGAAGACCGTTGTGCTCGTCGCGTCCCTTGCGTTCGCCACCTCGGCCATGGCGGCCGGCAGTGGTATCGGCGGAAGCTACGATGTGTTCGGCACCAATCCTGACGGCACCGCCTACAAGGGCTCGGTCACCATCGTGGTGACGACGGACCACACGTGCCACATCACCTGGAAGACCGAAAGCACAACCTCCTCCGGCATCTGCATGCAAAACGGGGA
The DNA here is from genome assembly GCA_038323025.1 of Hyphomicrobiales bacterium. GTDB lineage: Bacteria > Pseudomonadota > Alphaproteobacteria > Rhizobiales > Kaistiaceae > JAFKKF01. The sequence continues at coordinate 28,165 of JBBQGL010000003.1, read as the reverse complement.
TGCGTTCACGGCCGCCTATGAACTGAGCGGCAAGGTCGGGCTGGCAATCTACGAGATCTCGAAGGACGGTTCCATGATCGGCAACTGGACCATCGCCGATCAGGCGGGCGTCGGCACCGAGATGCTCACGCCGCAGTAGCGCGCGCCGCCGCCGTTGCCTTGCTTGGGGGGAAGGCGACGGGCTATACAGCCCGCCACCTTCCAACCCGGGGACACCTGCAATGGCCGTCGAGCGCACTTTCTCCATGATCAAGCCGGATGCGACCCGGCGTAACCTGACCGGCAAGATCACCGCCAAGCTGGAAGACGCCGGCCTCCGGGTCATCGCGTCGAAGCGCGTCTGGATGAGCCGTCGCCAGGCCGAGGGCTTTTACGCCGTCCACAAGGCGCGGCCCTTCTTCAACGAGCTCTGCGAGTCGATGTCGTCGGGTCCGACCGTCGTCCAGGTTCTCGAGGGCGAGAACGCCATCCTGAAGAATCGCGAAATCATGGGCGCTACCGACCCGTCGAAGGCCGCGCCGGGCACCATCCGCAAGGAATTCGCCAATTCCATCGGCGAGAACTCCGTGCATGGTTCGGATGCTCCGGAGACCGCCAGGGAAGAGATCGCCTACTGGTTTTCGGGCATCGAAATCGTCGGCTGATCAGACGTAGCCCGGATGGCGCGAAGCGCGATCCGGGGTTCGGTTGCGGGATGAACTCCCGGATTTCGCTTCGCTCCATCCGGGCTACGGGGGAACGGCTGCGGCAAAATCTTCACGCCACCGGCCGAACTTTCCATCGCCCTCGACGTTCCCTTGCACATCCAACCGAAGGGAGCGTCCCCATGCCCGCAGCATCCGATATCCGCGAACACATGGCAGTCATCGGCTCCGATGGCGCCCATGTCGGCACCGTCGATCATCTCGCCGACGACGGCCGCATCAAGCTCACCAAGTCCGATTCCTCCGACGGCGCGCACCACCTGATCGGCGCTGACCTCGTCGACCACGTCGACGAGCACGTTCACCTGAACGTCACCGCCGACGAGGCGATGGAGCAGTGGGAAGAGATCGACGAGGATGACGAGGACGAGGACGAGATCGACCTCGAAGACGATTCCTCGGCCGGGCGTAGCGCCGCCGACGTCGACGAGGACGAGGAAGAGGCAGCCCGCTGACTTCAGGTTTGGGCGGCGGCGCGGATCGTTCCGTGCCGCTCCGCCTATTTCCGCCAGCGATCCAGCGCGGCGTCGTCGCCGTCGCGCGGACCGACCCAGTTCTCCGACGCATCCGCGAGGCGCTCCTTCTTCCAGAAGGGCGCCTTCGTCTTCATGTAGTCCATGAGGAACCCGGCCGCTTCGAACGCCGCCTGCCGGTGCAGCGACGCCGCGGCGACCAGCACGATGTCGTCGCCGGGAGAGAACCTGCCGTAGCGGTGGATGACAGTCAGCCCGGCCAGTTCAAAGCGGCCCGCTGCTTCCGAGGCGATCCGGCCGATCTCTTCTTCGGCCATGCCCGGATAGTGCTCCAGTTCCAGCGCTTGCAGGCGGCCGCCCTCGTCGCGGCATACCCCGGTGAAGGTGACGATCGCGCCGGCCCCGCCGGCCGCCTTCAGCCGGGCGATCTCGGCCGCCACGTCGAACGGACCGGCCTGCACGACGACGCGGATCGGGATCATCGGGCTGACTCAGCCGCCCGTCATCGGCGGGAAGAGGGCCACTTCCCGAGCGCCGGCAAGCGGGCGGTCGCGCTGGGCGTGCACATGGTCGACTGCAAAGCGGATCACCCTCGGTTCGGCCAGCGCGTGCTCGTATTCCGGTCCGCGGCTTTTCAGCCACCCGACCAGATCGCCGACCGTCGTGACCTCGGCCGGCAGGTCGACCTCTTCCTCGGTCAGGCCGATCCGCTCGCGTACCCATGCGAAGTACACGAGTTTCACAAATCTTCCTCGAACAGGTGGCGGAGACCGGCGCGGAAATAGTCGTAGCCGGTGTAGAGCGTCACCAGCGCTGAAATCCACAGCAGCGTCAGGCCGAGATAGGTTATCGGCCCGACATAGATGCCGACCGGCGTCAGCCAACTGATACTCGGAAATATCTCGTTGCCCGCCGAGCCTACCAGCAGGAGGCCGATGGCAACCATCTGCATGGTGGTCTTCCACTTGGCGAGCCGGCTAACCGGAACGCTGACTCGTAGCTCTGCGAGGAACTCGCGGAGACCCGAGACGAAGATCTCGCGGGTGAGGATGATCAGGGCCGGCACCAGCGACCACCCGCCGATGGTGCGATCGGAGACGAGCAGCATCAGCGCGGTGGCGACCAGCAGCTTGTCCGCGATCGGGTCGAGCAGTCGGCCAATGGCGGATTGCAGCTTCCAGACGCGGGCGAGGTAGCCGTCGAGGAAATCGGTGACGCTGGCGGCCACGAAGATCGCGAGGCTCAGCCAATGGCCGACATAGCCCTGCAAATAATACGATAGCACCAGCGCCGGAACCGCGATGATCCGCCCGTAAGTCAGCAGATTGGGCAGGGCGAGCACGCGCGATGCCCGGCTTTGGGGCATGACGGGAAAGGCAGGCGTATCAGCCATTGTTGTTCCGAACCGTCGCCGCGAGTGCATGTCTAACGCGGAATCACGACAATCTTAAAGCGCCAAGTCTCGGCGGCCAGATCCACCAACGGTTGACGCACGCGAGTGTTGCAGGAAGGCCGGCCGGGCGCCTTTGCCTCAGGAGCCCTGCTGGAAGTGGTCGTGGATGGCCCGCGCCATCTCGCCTGAAATGCCCGGCACGGCCAGAAGATCCGCGACGCTGGCGCGCCCGACTGCCTTCGCCGTGCCAAAATGGCGGAGAAGCGCGCGTTTCCGTGCGGGGCCGATGCCGGCGACCTCGTCGAGCGGGTTTGAGCCCATCTCCATCTTGCGGCGTGTGCGGTGCGACCCGACCGCGAAGCGGTGCGCCTCGTCGCGGAGGCGCTGGATGAAATAGAGCACCGGATCGCGCGGCTGCAGCATGAATCCGTCTCGGCCGGGCATGAAAAACGTCTCCCGGCCGGCGTCGCGCTCCGGGCCCTTGGCGATGGCGACGAGGGGCAGGCCGGTGATGCCTAGCTCGGTCAGGATCGCCACCGCCGCCGCCAGTTGCCCGCGCCCGCCGTCGATCACCACCAGGTCGGGCCACGGTCCCATGGGTTCGCCCTCGCTGACCGAGCCTTCGCGCGGGCCGGCCTCCTTGAGCAGCCGCGAGAAGCGGCGTCCGAGTACCTCGCGCATCATTCCGTAGTCGTCGCCGGGCGTGAGCTCCTCCGAGCGGATGTTGAACTTCCGGTACTGGCTCTTGGCGAGGCCCTCCGGGCCGGCGACGATCATCACGCCGACCGCATTGGTGCCCATGATGTGGCTGTTGTCATAGACCTCGACGCGGCGTGGCGCCTCGGCAAGCCCGAAGCGTTCGGCGAGCCCGGCCAGCAGCGTCGCCTGCGTCGAGGATTCGGCCAGTTCGCGGCCGAGCGCCTCGCGGGCGTTGGTGAGCGCGTGCTCGATCAGGTCGCGCTTCTCGCCGCGCTGCGGCACCAGCACCGAGACCTGGAACCCGCTCCGCTCGGAGAGGGCCGCGGCGAGAAGTTCCTCCTCCTCGATCGGATGCGAGAGGAGGATCAGGCGCGGCACCGGCTTGTCGTCGTAGAACTGCGCGAGGAAGGCGCCCAGCACCTGCGATGCGTCAAGGCTGCGGTCGGCGCGCGGGAAATAGGCGCGGTTGCCCCAGTTCTGCCCGGTGCGGAAGAAGAACACCTCGATGACCGTCTGCCCGCCGTCCTGGTGCACGGCGAAGAGGTCGGCCTCCTGGAAGGTCTGCGGGTTGATGCCCTGCGACGCCTGGGTGTGCGACAGCGCCGAGATGCGGTCGCGATAGACCGCCGCCGCCTCGAAATCGAGCTTGGCCGCTGCTGCCTCCATCTCGCGCTGCATTTCGGTGCGCACCGCCTGGCTGCGGCCAGACAGAAAATCGGTCGCCTCCTTGACGAGGTGGGCATAGTCGCCGTGCGAGATGACCCCGGTGCAGGGCGCCGAACAGCGCTTGATCTGGTGGAGGAGGCACGGCCGCGTTCGGCTTTCGTAGAACGAGTCCGAGCAGGTGCGGATGAGGAAGGCGCGCTGCATGGCGGCGATCGTGCGCGCCACCGCGCCCGCCGACGCGAACGGTCCGAAATACGTGCCCTTCCGCGATCGCGCGCCGCGGTGCTTGGCCATCGCCGGGGCGGGATGGTCGCCGGTGATCAGGATGTAGGGAAACGATTTGTCGTCGCGCAGGAGAACGTTGAAGCGCGGCCGGAACCGTTTGATGAGGTTGGCTTCGAGGAGCAGCGCCTCGGTCTCGGTGCGCGTCGAGACGAACTCCATTGTGGCGGTCGCGTGGATGGCGCGTGCAATCCGTCCGGACTGGTTCGTCAGCCGGGTGTAGCTCTGGACGCGCTTCTTCAGGCTCCGCGCCTTGCCGACGTAGAGGACGGTCCCCTTTGCGTCGATCATGCGATAGACGCCCGGGCCGTTCGGCAGCCGTTTCACCGCGTCCACGATCACCTCGACGCCCTGGCGCACCGGTGCCGGCAGGGGCAGGATCGCTTCGTCGACCGGCGGGGAAGGAACGTCGCTCATGGCCGATATATAGCCATCGCGCCCGCCCGCCGGAACACCGTCGCGGGCTCGCCGAGCCTATTTCTCGAGCGCGGCGACGTCAGGTGTCTTCCAGGCCAGATGCTGCCCGCCGTCGAGGCCGATCATCTGCCCGGTGATCGACCGGTTCTCGACGAGGTAGCGCACCGTCCGCCCGAATTCGGCAAGCTCGGGACCGCGGCGCAGCGGCATGCTTTCGGTCAGTTTCCTGAAACCCTCCGCAGCCTGTTCGGCGCTGGGCAGGGCAGGGCCCGGCGCGATGGCGTTGACCCGGATGCGCGGCGCCAGCGCCTGGGCGAGGACCTGCGTCGCCGTCCACAGCGCCGACTTGGAGATCTGGTAGGAAAAATGCCTCGGAGTCGGTCGCCAGACGCGCTCGTCGATCAGGTTGATCACGTTGCCTTCGGCGCCTTCCGGAAGTTCCTTGGCGAAGGCTTCGGCGAGAAAGACAGGTGCGGCCAGATTGATCGTCATCTGCCGCTGCCAGAGTGCGGCATCGAGGGACCCGACGCGGTCGTCCTCGAAGATCGACGCGTTATTGACGAGCAGTACCGGACGGCCGAGGGCTGCTTCGGTCTGCGGCAGGATGGTGGCGACGGCGGCGAGGTCGGCGAGGTCCGCGCCAATTGCCGCAGCCCTGCCGCCGCCGGCGCGGATTGACGCAGCGAGCCCGTCGGCCGCTCCCCGCGAGCGATGGTAGTGAACCGCGACGGCCCAGCCGTTTCGCGCCAGATCCTCGGCGATGGCGCGCCCGATCCGCTTGGCGGCGCCGGTGACGACGGCGATCGGCGCGGTCACGAATGGTTAACTACACAGAAGGTCCGTGATGGTTTCCGGAACCTTGCATCTGATATCGCGTTCTTCACGAGACGATGAACGGGGAACGGGCAATGTGTCCTCCAGGCAACATCACAATTCGTCTTGGCCATGCCGGGATGTCGCCGCATTTCATCGCCTCTTACGACACAAAGGACCCCTTTAGTGAGGGTCCAGGGGTTATCGAAGCCGACGGTCTTCGTCGCAACCGCGAAGTTCGTATCGGCGCCATGGATGAAGCAGGAGCTACACTAATGTCCCGTACCAAAATCCTGGGCGCAAGCCTTGTTGTCTTCGCGGCCGGCATCGGCGCCGCCGCTGCCGGTGATATCCCGTCCTACACTCCCCCGCCGTCGCCCCCGGCCGTCATGTCGGCACCGGCTTTCAGCTGGGCTGGACCCTATGTCGGTCTGCAGGGCGGCTACAACTGGGGCCGCGCCAACCTTACGCCGGCGCCGACCACCGGCACGGCCAACGGCTTCAGCGGTGGCCTCTACACCGGCTACAACTGGCAGCCGGCAGGTAACTTCGTGGTCGGCGTTGAAACCGACATCAGCCTGAGCGGCCAGAAGGGCAGCACCGCCACGCAGTCCTTCAGCAACCCCTGGGGCGGCACAGTTCGCGCACGCGCCGGCCTGGCGTTCGACCGCTTCCTCGTCTACGGCACCGGCGGTCTTGCCTATGGCAGCATCAAGGCGTCGAACGCCGTCAGCTCGGACAGCCAGATCAAGACCGGCTGGACCGCGGGCGCCGGCATCGAAGGCGCCCTGACCAGCAAGCTGACCGCCCGCCTCGAATACCGGTACACCGATTTCGGCACGGCCAGCCTCACGACCGTTCCCACGTCGACCGTCGACCTGCGCTCCAGCGAAGTGCTGGTCGGGCTCGGCGTCAAGTTCTAATCCGGACGGCTACCCGGAGACGGCTATTCTCCGGAAATGACATCGATCTCGCTGGCGGCCCCCGGGCCGTCAGCGAGCACCGGCAAGAGCGCCGAGAACATCTTCCCCAAGACAGTCTCGAACTGCCAGGGCGGGTTGCAGATCACCAGCCCCGCCCCGTTGAAGCGCTCGGGCGTATGCCGACGCCGCACGGTCAGTTCCGCGCGCACCAGGCGGCGTATGCCGGTCTCAGCCAGTCCTGCCCGAAACCTGTCGATCGCGTGCAGGTCCTTCACCGGATACCAGAGCGCGTAGATTCCCGTCGGCCAGCGGGCGTGCGCCTTCACCAGTCCCGCGACCAGCTGTTCGAATTCGTCCGCCTCCTCGAAGGGCGGGTCGATGAGCACCAGCCCGCGCCGCTCCTTCGGCGGCAGGAAAGCGCCAAGCGCCAGTCGCCCGTCGAGGGCGATGGTCTTCACCTGCATGTCGCCGGCGAACAGGGCGGAAAGCGCTGCTGCATCCTCGGGATGAAGTTCGACCGCGGTCAACCGGTCCTGCTTCCGTAAGAGATGCCGCGCGATCCAGGGCGATCCCGGATAGGTGCGTAGCGTGCCGCCCTCGTTGGCCGCCCGGACCGTGTCGATGTAAGGCGCGAGCAGGGCCGCATCGGCTGGAGCGAAACGATGGGCGTACACCTTGCCGATCCCGACCTTCCACTCGCCGGTGCGGTTGGCCTCGTCGCCGGCAAGGTCGTAGAGGCCGGGCCCGGCGTGGGTATCGATGACGCGGAACGCTGCATCCTTCTCCTTCAGCCTGCCGATCAGCAGGGCCAGCGCGGCGTGCTTGACGACGTCGGCGAAGTTGCCGGCATGGAAGGCGTGGCGGTAGTTCATTGTCCGCCCTCGGTGCCATCTGCGGGCCGTCGGCGCAAGGCGGGTCTGCGACTTGATCGCGGGTTGACGTTGGCGCTCGCCTCTTGCTCTATGCCGCCGCGGCGTCGGGGAGAATTCGCATGGGTCTGCTGAGGCTGGCTGGCTTCGCCGGCATTCTTCTGTCGCTGGCGGTGCCGGCTGCCCGGGATGCCGCGGCAGCCGAGTCCCGCGAGAAGGTTCGCCTGATCCTCCTCGACAAATGCGTCGCCGACGAATGGAAGGTGCGCAAGGCCCACGACAAGATCGTCGACGAGTGCAAATGCGCAGCGGCGCGAGTGGCGCGCGACCTCGGCTATGACCAGGTCGCCGCCTTCGTCGACAAGCCGCCGACGGCGCCACGCGACTACTGGCTCGACGCGACCAAGGCCTGCTTCAGGTCGGGCTCGTAGGGAAACCGCGACAGACGAGGGCGAGCGCCAGCGGGTACAGCCGATGCTCTTCGGCAAGCACCCGCTCGGCGAGGCTCTCGGGCGTATCCCCGGGCACCACCGGCACGGCCGCCTGGGCGATGATCGGGCCGTCATCGACCGCCGCCCGCACCAGATGCACCGTGCAGCCGTGCAGCGTCGCGCCGGCCGCCAGTGCCCGCTCGTGGGCGTCGAGGCCGGGAAAGGCCGGAAGCAGCGACGGGTGGATATTGATCACCCGGTCGTGCCAGCGCTCGACGAATTCCGGCGAAAGAACCCGCATGAAGCCGGCGAGACAGACGAGGTCGATCCGCGCCGCCTCGAGCTCCGCCGATAGTGCCGCCTCGAACGCCGCCTTCGCGATGCCAGCGGACTCGACCGTGACAGCAGCAATTCCGGCCGCGGCGGCGCGCTGCAGGGCCGGCGCACCGGCCTGATTGGAGACGACCAGCGCGATCTCGGCCGGAAAGTCGGGTTCTGCCGCGGCCGCGATCAGGGCCGCCATGTTCGATCCGCGGCCCGAAACCAGGATCGCGACGCGCTTTCGCGCCATCAGCCGAGCGCCAGCGCGCCGTCGAAGACGATGGCGCTGCCTTCCGCCGGCTCGATCGCCCCGAGGTCAACCACCAGTTCGCTCTCCTGGTGGAGGAGGTCGGTCAGGGCCTTGGCGTGCTCCGGCGCCACCACCAGGATCATTCCGATGCCGCAGTTGAAGGTGCGCAGCATCTCGCGCTCGGCTATGTCGCCGGCGGCGGCGAGCCAGGAAAAGACCGGAGCCACCGGAACCCGTGACAGGTCGATGCGCGCCGCCAGGCCCTCCGGCAGCACGCGCGGAATATTGTCGACGAAGCCGCCGCCGGTGATGTGCGCCATCGCCTTGATGCCGCCGATCTCGCGGATCGCGCGAAGCAGCGGCTTGACGTAGATGCGCGTCGGTGTGAGGAGCATCAGTCCAAGAATCCCGTTCCCGAACGGGGCAGGGGAATCGAAGGCGAGGTTGGCGTCGGCGACCAGTTTGCGGACGAGCGAATAGCCGTTCGAGTGAATGCCGGACGAGGCGAGGCCGAGGATGCGGTCGCCGGCCGCGACCCCCTTCGGCAGCACGTTTCCCCGCTCCACGGCCCCGACCGAGAACCCGGCGAGGTCGAAGTCGCGCGCGGCATAGAGACCCGGCATTTCCGCCGTTTCGCCGCCGATGAGCGCGGCACCCGCCAGCCGGCAGCCGGCCGCGATCCCCGACACGATCGCGGCCCCGGCGCCCGGATCGAGCCGGCCGGTGGCGAAATAATCGAGGAAGAACAGCGGCTCGGCGCCCTGGACGATCAGGTCGTTGACGCACATGGCGACCAGGTCGATGCCGATGGTATCGAGGATGCCGGTCTCGATGGCGATCTTCAGCTTGGTGCCCACCCCGTCGGTGGCGGCGACGAGGACCGGGTCCTTGTAGCCGGCCGCGGCAAGGTCGAAGAGACCGCCGAAACCGCCGATCTCGGCGTCCGCGCCCGGCCGCCGGGTGCTGCGCACCGCCGGTTTGATCGCCTCGACCATGGCGTTGCCGGCATCGATATCGACGCCCGCGTCGGCATAGGTCACCGGCTGCCGATTGTGCGGAAAGGGCATTTCGGATTCGGGCTCCCGCCTGCTGGCGGGCGATACCACAGTCCCCGGCGGAAGCAAACGGCGGCGCGACGGACGCCTCTCCGCTTGGCAAGCACGGCTGGCGATGCCATTCCTATGCCTGCCTGCCGTGGCGGCGCGCCCCGGCGGGCCTGGGAGAGAACGGTCCGGTGACAATCCCGAACCTCATATCGATTGCACGCCTGTTTCTGGTGCCGCTAGCCGTGTGGCTGATCATATCCGGCCGCCCGGTCTGGGCGTTCTGGGTATTCCTGCTCGCCGGGGTCAGCGATGCTCTCGACGGCTTCCTCGCCCGGCGCTTCAACATGCGTTCCGACCTCGGCGGCTATCTCGACCCGCTCGCCGACAAGGCGCTCCTCATCTCGATGTACGTCACCTTCGCCACCCTCAACGAGGTGCATGTCTGGGTGACCATTCTGATCGTCTCGCGCGATATCCTGATCATCGGTGGCGTCATCATCGCCTGGATGCTCGGGGTGCCGATGGCAATGCGCCCGAACTGGATCAGCAAGGTCAACACCCTCGCCCAGATCGTGCTGGCCGGGGTGATCCTTGCGGACCTGGCCTTCTCCCCCGATCTGGCGGTCCTGCGCTTGCAGTTATCCTGGGTGGTTGGAACCCTTACCCTCATTTCGGCCCTTGCCTATGCCGTCGAGTTCGTCCGCCACATGGGCGGCGCCGAGGGAGGAGGCCCGGGCGCGCGTTCGGGCGGACAGCCGTCGCCCTCATGAGCGAACGGCCGCAACCGCCGCGCCAGCTGCCGCTCGCTCTTCCCCACCGCCCGGCCATGGCGCGCGCCGATTTCGTGGTCGGCGCGGCCAACCAGGCCGCGATCGCTCTGATCGAGCGCTGGCCCGTCTGGCCCGAGCGGGGCGCAATTCTCGCCGGCCCGGTCGGATCGGGAAAAAGCCATCTGGTCGAGATCTGGAGAGCGGCGAGCAACGCCACGGTAGTCGCGGCCGCCAGGCTCTCCGGCTTCGATGCCGGCAGCCTTCCGCTGGCGATTGCCATCGAGGACCTGCAGGCCGGCCCGCTCGACGAAGCGGCCCTGTTCCACCTCCTCAACCTCGCCACGGAGCGGGGCGCCGCCGTGCTCCTCACCAGCCGGGTTTGGCCTTCCGCGCTGCCCCTCCGCCTGCCGGATCTGGCCTCGCGCCTCAGGGCGATGCAGCCGGTCGAGCTTGCCGAGCCCGATGACGAGCTGCTGCGGCGCGTCCTCACCAAGCTGTTCGCCGACCGGCAGATCGAGGTCGACCCCGGCGTGATCGACTATGCCGCCACGCACATGGAGCGCTCGCTGGCAGCGGCCGGCGCCCTCGTCGAGCAGCTCGATCGCGAAGCCTTGGCGACCGGCCGGCCGGTTTCGCGCCGCCTCGCCGGGATCGTCATGGCCGAAATGTTCGATCGCCAGCCGGATTTCTGGCCGGTCGGGCAGTAACCACGCTGCCGGGCCTCGGCGCGCCCTTTGCGAGAAGCGTCACAATTCCGATATAGGGTAGCTCTTCGTCGGGATTCGCCGTGCAATTGTGATGGACCAGAAAGCGCCGGATATCGCCACGCTTCGCGAGCCGCCCCAGGCCGCCGATGCCGCAGCGGGAGTGAACCTGCGCGACAAGCCGCAGCGCTTCATTAACCGCGAGCTGTCCTGGCTGCACTTCAATCGCCGCGTTCTCGAGGAAGCGAGCAACGTCAATCACCCGCTGCTCGAGCGCGTCCGCTTCCTGTCGATCTCGGCCAACAATCTCGACGAGTTCTTCATGGTGCGCGTCGCCGGCCTCAAGGGTCAGCAGCGCCAGGGCATAGCCATGGTCAGCGACGATGGCCAGTCGCTCAGCGAACAGCTCGCCCATATCGGCGAGGCGGCGACCATTCTGGCCGCCGATCAGCAGCGCTGCTGGGGCGAATTGCGCAGCGAGCTCGGCGAGGTCGGCATCGTGATGGTCGATTCCGCCCAGATCAGCGACGAGGACCGCAACTGGCTCGAGCACCATTTCCTCGATTCGATCTTTCCGGTGCTGACCCCGCTCGCGATCGACCCGGCGCACCCGTTTCCGTTCATCCCCAATCTCGGATTGACCGTGGTCCTGCAGCTCGCCCGCAAGTCGAACGGCGGCCGCATGATCGCGCTGATGCGCATGCCGATGACCCTCGACCGCTTCATCAAGCTGCCGAGCCTCGAGGCCGGCGTCGATCGCTTCATCAGCCTCGACCAGGCGGTGTCGCTGTTCACGGCGCGGCTCTTCCCCGGCTATGTCGTCGAGGGGCAGGGCGCCTTCCGGGTCATCCGCGATTCGGACATCGAGGTCGAGGAAGAGGCCGAGGATCTGGTCCGCTTCTTCGAGAGCGCGCTGAAGCGCCGCCGCCGCGGCATCGTCATCCGGCTGGAGATCGAAGCCGCCATGCCGGAGTCGCTCCGCCTGCTGGTCGCCGGCGCTTTGGCAGCTTCCGGCGACGAGGTCGTGCTGCTCGAGGGCGTGCTCGCCCTGAACGATCTTGCCCAGCTGGTCGCCATCGATCGCCCGGCGCTGAAATTCGCGCCCTACACGCCGCGCTTCCCCGAGCGCATCCGCGACCATCGCAGCGATTGCTTCGCCGCGATCCGCCAGAAGGACCTCGTCGTCCATCATCCGTACGAGTCCTTCGACGTGGTGCTGCAGTTCCTTTCCCAGGCCGCGTCCGATCCGGATGTCGTCGCCATCAAGCAGACGCTCTACCGCACGTCCAACGACTCGCCGATCGTCCGCCTCCTCGCCGAGGCGGCGGAAGCCGGCAAGTCGGTGACCGCGCTGGTCGAGCTGAAGGCGCGTTTCGACGAGGCCGCCAACATCAAGTGGGCGCGCGATCTGGAGCGCGCCGGCGTCCAGGTGGTCTACGGCTTCATCGAACTGAAAACCCACGCCAAGCTGTCGCTGATTGTGCGGCGCGAGGCCGGCCAGCTCGCGAGCTATTGCCACATCGGCACCGGCAACTATCACCCGGTGACGGCGCGCATCTACACCGACCTGTCGTTCTTCACGGCCGATCCGACCGTGGCGCACGACGTCGCCCGCATCTTCAACTTCCTCACCGGCTATTCCGAACCGGCGGAACTGGAGCGCATCGCCATCTCGCCGCATATGCTGCGCGGCCGAATCCTGGAACTGATCGCGGCGGAAGCCGCTCACGCCAGGGCCGGCCGTCCGGGCCGCATCTGGATGAAATGCAACGCCCTCGTCGACGCGCAGATCATCGACGCGCTCTACGACGCCAGCCAGGCCGGCGTCGAGATCGATCTGGTCGTGCGCGGCATCTGCTGCCTGAGGCCGGGCATCCCCGGCCTCTCCGAGACGATCCGGGTGAAGTCGATCGTCGGGCGTTTCCTCGAGCACGCCCGCGTCTTCTGCTTCGGCAACGGCTTCGGCCTGCCTTCGCCGGAGGCGCTCGTCTATATCGGCTCCGCCGACATGATGCCGCGCAATCTCGACCGCCGCGTGGAAGCGATCGTGCCGATCCTCAATCCGACGGTTCATGAGCAGATACTCGATCAGATCATGGTCGCCAACCTCGCCGACAACCAGCAGAGCTGGTCGGTTCTGTCCGACGGAAGCTCCGTCCGGATCGTGCCCAAGAAAGGCGATACGCTTTTCAACGCCCACCAGTATTTCATGACCAATCCGAGCCTTTCCGGGCGTGGAAAGTCGATCAAGACCGATTCGCCCAAGCCGCTGCGCAAGCGTGTCAAACAAGGCTAGTTCCAGCGAACGCGAGATGGCGCCTGGCCGGCTCAACGGAGCCGGGCCGGTCGCGATCATCGACATCGGCTCCAACTCGGTGCGCCTTGTGGTCTACGAGCGTCTCGGACGCTCCGCGACGCCGCTGTTCAACGAGAAGGAGCTGTGCGGGCTGGCGCGCGGCATCGCCACGAAGGGGCGCCTCGACCCCGAGGCGATCGCCTCCGCGTTGCTGGCGCTCCGCCGCTTCCGCGCCCTGATCGACCAGATGGACGTTGCCTCGGTCCACGTGCTCGCCACCGCGGCGCCGCGCGAGGCCGCCAACGGCCCCGAATTCATCGCCGCGGTCGAGCAGGTGATCGGCGCCAAGGTTCAGCTCCTGGCGGGAAACGAAGAGGCCCGGCTGACGGCGCTCGGCGTCATCTCCGGCATGTACAACCCCGACGGCATCGCAGGCGATCTTGGCGGCGGCAGCCTCGAAGTGGTCGACGTCCGCAAGGGCGAGGTCGGTCCGGGTGAAACCTTCCCGCTCGGCGGCCTGAGGCTCGAGGAAGCCTCCGAGAAGGTGATGAAGAAGGCCGAAAAGATCGTCGCCGAGGCGCTGGCCGGCTCGTCCGTCCTGCAGAAGGGCGAGAAGCGGGCGTTCTATGCCATCGGCGGCACCTGGCGTTCCCTGGCGCGGCTGCACATGCGCCAGAAGGGTTACCCCCTGCACGTCATGCACCAGTATTCGATCCCCGCCGGAGAAGCGGCCGACTTCTGCCGGATGGTCGTCCGCCGTGATATCGCCTCGCTCGATTCGATCGAGGTCGTCTCGAAGAACCGCTGGTCTCTGCTGCCTTACGGCGCCGCCGTGCTGGAGCAGGTCATCAAGGTCATGCGCCCCTCCGAGATCGTCATGTCGGCCCTCGGGGTGCGCGAGGGTCATCTCTACGACCTGTTGTCTCCGGCCGAGAAGGCGCGCGATCCGCTGATTGTAGCCTGCGAGGAACTGGCGTTCCTGCGCTCGCGCTCGCCACGCCATGTCGCCGAGCTGGCGCCGTGGTCGAAGCTCGCCTTCGACGCGCTCGGTCTCGAGGAAACGCCCGAAGAGGCGCGCCTGCGCCACGCCGCGTGTCTGCTCGCCGACATCGGATGGCGGGCGCACCCCGAATACCGCGGCGAGCAGAGCCTGAATCTGATTGCCCATGCCGCCTTCATCGGCATCGACCATCCCGGCCGCGCCTACCTGGCTCTGGCGATCTTCTACCGGCACGAGGGACTGATCGACGAGGCGCTGTCGCCGCATATCCGCGAACTCGTCTCGACCCGGCTGATGGAGCGCGCCCGCGCCCTCGGCGCCACTCTCCGGGTCGCCTACCTGATTTCGGGAGCCATGCCCGATGTCGTCGGCCGGACCCGGATCGAGCCGCGCGGCAACCGGCTGACCCTGGTGCTGCCGCCGGACCTTGCCGCACTCGGCGGCGCCCGGGTCGAGCGCCGTCTGGCGCAGCTTGCCCGGCTTGCCGGCATGGAGCCGGCGATCGTCATCCAATAGGGCAGGGCGCCCGCCCGGCCCGCCGCACTGACCACCGCGCGGATAGGGCTCGCCGGCTCAGTCCGCCGCCGAAGTCTCGCTCTGCGCCCGCAGCCGCTGGGCATAGACGTTGATGATCAGGGCGAGCAGCAGGATGAGGCCGCGGATCAGCACCTTCAGGAACGAGTCGATCTGGATATGGTCGAGCCCGTTGTTGAGGACGCCGAGCACGAACAGGCCGACCACGGTGTTGCCGATGCCGCCGCGTCCGCCGAACAGGCTGGTGCCGCCGACCACCACCGCCGAGATCGCATCGAGCAGGAACGAGTCGAACTCGTTCTGCTGGGCGCTGCCGAAATAGGACACCGCCAGCATTCCGGCGATGCCCGAGCAGACGGCCGAGATCACCATGGCGCTGCCGAGGATGAGCTTGACGTTGACGCCCGAATACTCCGCCGCCTCGCGGTTGCCGCCGACCATGTACACGTAGCGGCCGAAGCGCGTGTAGGTGAGGACGATGTGGGCGATGAGCAGCATCGAGGCTGAGACGATGACGATCCACGGCACGCCGCCGATCGACTTGGAGCCGAGCGTCAGGATCAGATCGGGAACCGAGTAGGCGATCTGCCCGCGCACGAGGAGGGCGCAGATGCCGGCGGCGATCTGCATCATCGCCAGCGTCATGATGAAGGACGGAATGCCGACCACCGTGAGGCCGACCGCGTTCACCGCGCCGAGCAGGAAGCAGGCGAGCAGCGCCAGCGCGATGGCGAGGCCTCCCGGGAGCGGCACATTGGCGATGTTCACGTAGTCGGGCTGCAGCGTGAAGAAGGCGACGACGATGCCGGTGGCGTTGGCAACCGCGGCGACCGACAGGTCGATCTCGGCGCAAAGGATGACGAAGGTCAGGCCGACGGCGATGATGCCCGCGACCGAGATGTTGGTCAGTACGTTCCACAGGTTGTCGAAGGTGAGGAACGAGGGGCTGCTCGCGCTGAAGAAGATCACCAGCGCCGCCAGCGTCAGGAATGGCGCGATGTTGCGCAGCTGGCTCTTGAACCAGATGCTTACGCGTCCCGATGGCGGTCGCGCTTCGCTTGCCGGCGCTGTCATTCCTGCCCCTCCTAGGCCGCCTCGAGCAGCCGGTCCTTGCTGACCGTTTCGCTCGCGAATTCCTTGACGATCTCGCCCTTCTTCATGACGAGGATGCGGTCGGCCAGCGACAAGACGGTTTCCGGCTCCGTCGAGACGACCACGACGCCAATTCCCTGCTCGCGCAGGCCGCGAACGATCTTCAGCACGTCATCCTTGGCGCCGACATCCATTCCGCGTGTCGGTTCGCTGAGGACGAGGACCTTCGGAGGGTAGGTCAGCCACTTTGCCAGGGCTACCTTTTGCTGGTTGCCGCCCGACAGGTTGCCGAGGAGCATGTTGGGATTGGGCGGCCGGATGCGCAGTTTCTCGATCTGCGCGCGCATGATCGTGCGCTCCGTCGCGGGTTTCAGCCACAGCCGCGAGATGCGGTCGAGGATGGCGATCGAGGCGTTCTTGTAGAGCGGCTCGTGGTGGAAAAGCATCGAGCGCCGGCTTTCCGGCACGAACGCCACCCCCGCCCGCTTGGCCGCCGCCGTATTGCGGAACCGGATCGGCTTGCCGTCCATGATCAGCGTGCCGCTGTCCGGGTGCATGCGCCCGAAGAGCGTGCGCGCCAGCTCGAGCTGGCCGCCGCCCATGAAGCCGTAGATGCCGAGCACCTCGCCGCCGCGCACCGAAAAGGTGATGTCGCGGAAATCGCGCCCGCTGGTGAGGTGGCTGGTCTCCATCACCACCGGCGCGTTCGGCTGCGAATCGAGCGCGATCTGGCCGAGGTAGCTTTCCTCGAGTTCCTGGTGGCCGGCGCCGATCATGCGCTCGATCACCCAGCCCTTGTCGATCCCCGCCGTCGGGCTGGTGACGATCTTGCGGCCGTTGCGGAAGATCGTCACCGTATCCGACACCTTCAGGATGTCGTCGAGGAAGTGCGAAATGAAGATGATGCTCAGGCCGCTCGCCTTCAGCCGCTTGAGCACGGAGAACAGGCGCTCGACCTCGGGCGGCGACAGCGCCGAGGTCGGCTCGTCGAGGATGACGATGCGCGCGCCCGAAAAGAGGACCCGCGCCAGCTCGATCAGCTGCTGCAGGCCGACGGGCAGGTCGCCGATGCGCGTCTTCGGGTCGACCGCGATGCCGAGGCTGGCGAGCTGCTCGCGGGCGCCGCGTGCCATCGCGCGCCAGTTGACCAGGCCGAAGCGGTTGACCGGCTGCTTGCCGAGATAGACGTTCTCGGCGACCGTCAGGTCGCGCGCCGTGCTCAGTTCCTGGTGGACCATGCCGATGCCGGCGTCGAGCGCGTCGCGGGCCGAGCGGAAATGGACTTCCTTTCCGGCCAGCCGCATGGAGCCGGTGAAGCCGGAATGGACGCCGGCGATGATCTTCATCAGCGTCGACTTGCCCGCGCCGTTTTCGCCGACGAGGCCGTGAATTTCGCCCTCCGCCAGCGAGAAGTCGACATCCCGAAGCGCCTGGACACCGCCAAACGACTTCGAGATGCCGACCATCTCGAGCAGCGGAGTTTCGCTGCTTGTCACCTAGGGAGACTCTAGATCAGGAAGTGATCTTCCATCCACTGCATGCCGGGCGCGTTCGCCTGGGTGACGACCGGTCCGTCGGTGACGATGCTCTTCGGAATGCCCGCGCCGGTCTTCTCGCCGGCCACCGCCGCCACGCCCGCAACGATGGAGCCGCCGTGGATACGGCAGGACGGGTTGCGCACGGTCGCAAACATGCGGCCGTCGGCCACCGCCGCGATCGCCGGGGGCATCGCGTCGACGCCGCCGATGAGGATGTTGGTCCGGCCCTTTGCCTTCATGACGTTGTAGGCGGCGAGTGCCATGTCGTCATTGTGGAAGAAGGCAGCGTCGATCTGCGGATACTTGGTGAGCAGCGTCTCCCAGATGCGGGCGACCTTCGACACGTCCCAATCGGCCGGCTGGTCGTCGAGGACTTCGATGCCGGGGTTGTTCTTGACCACCGAATTGAAGCCCTTGGCCCGGCCCTGTGCACCGGTATGACCGAGCGCGCCCTGGGTCATGACGATCTTGCCCTTGCCGCCAAGCTTGGAGACGAGAGCATTGGTCACCGCGGCTCCCATGAACTCGTTGTCCGGAGCGAGGAAAGTGTGGACGTTGATCTGGTCGAGCGGTGCGATCAGCGTGTCCATGTCCATCACCGGGATGCCGGCGTCGATCATCTTCTGGACCGGCGCAGTGAGCGTGCTGATGCCGAAGGCCTGGATCGCGACGAAGTCCCACTTCTGCGAGGCCATGTTGTCGATGGCGGCGCGCTGCTTGACGGCGTCGAGCTGGCCGTCGAACCAGGTCACTTCCACGTTGAACAGCTTGCCCCAATACTCGGCCGCCTGCTTGCCCTGGGCGCACCAGGTGGCCTGGAGGCCGGCGTTCGAGAAGGCCGCCTTGAGCGGCTTGCTCGACGCGCCGACGGCCATGGCGGCTTCTGCCGCGACCGCCGGGTTGATGTCCCAGCCGCCGAACACGGCGGCCATGGCGGCGGCGGAGCCGGTCGCCACCTTGAAGAACTCGCGCCGCGACTGCGGCGTCATTTCAAACTTCTCGGTCATGCACGTTTCCTCCCGTTGAGTGTTCTAGGTTTCCTCTTTGCGCGAACGTTTCTCTCCCAATTGCCGTCCGCGAGGAACCGCCAAATTGTATGATGAAATTTTGGCTGGCAAGTCCAAACTGTAACCGATTTCCTCCGGTTATCGCTCGCCGGCGACTACCCGTCCCCCATCTACCCGGAGTGCGATGTCTCCGCGCTTGAGCCTGAGCGCCGTTTCTCCGAACAATTCGCGCCGCCAGCCGTGCAGGGCCGGCACATCCGCCGCGTCGTCGGACGCCAGCGCCTCGAGGTCGTCGACGGTCGCTATGACCTTGGCGGCGACGCCGTGGTCCTCGCTGATCATCTTCAGGAGCACCTTCAGGAGGTCGACCGCGGCGCCGGTGCCGTTGGTCACCGGCCGGTGCTTGGGGATGCGCGGCAGCTGCTCCTTGGGCAGGGCGAGCGCGCGCCGCACCGCGGCGAGGATCTCCTCCGCCGCCCGCGAGCGCTCGAACCCGCGCGGAATCGTGCGCAACTGACCAAGCGCCGCCGCCGTTGTCGGCTGCTGCTGGGCGATTTCATAGATCCCGTCGTCCTTGATGACGCGGCCACGCGGCACGTCGCGGGCCTGGGCCTCGCGCTCGCGCCACGCGGCGATTTCCTGGAGGATCGCGAGCTCGACCGGCTTGCGCACGCGCAGCTTCAGCCGCTTCCACGATTCTTCCGGGTTCATGCTGTAGGTGTCGGGGGAGGTGAGGACCTCCATCTCCTCGCGCACCCATTCGGTGCGCGATTGCTCCGCCAGGCGAGCCGACAGGGCCTGGTAGACGTCGCGGAGATGGGTGACGTCCGCCAGCGCGTACTCGATCTGGCGCTCCGAGAGGGGCCGACGGCTCCAGTCGGTGAAGCGCGAGGACTTGTCGAGCTTCGCCCCGGTCAACCGGTTCACGAGCTGGTCGTAGCTGACCGAATCGCCGAAGCCGCAGACCATGGCCGCAACCTGCGTGTCGAACACCGGGTGAGGTATGAGGCCCCCTAGATGATAAACGATTTCAATGTCCTGCCGGGCGGCGTGAAAGACCTTGATGACCTTCTCGTTGCCCATCAGCTTGAACAGCGGATCGAGGTCGATGTCCGGCGCCATGGCGTCGACGATCACCGCCTCTTCCGGGCTCGCCAACTGGACGACGCAGAGTTTCGGCCAATAGGTCGTCTCCCGCATGAACTCCGTGTCGACGGTGACGATGTCGAATTGGGCGAATCGCTTGCACGCGGCAGCAAGGTCGGCGGTCGTTGCGATGAGAGGCATGGTTCTCCTATAGCCCACCGAACTCGGCTTGTCGCCGTTGACAATCGCGCCTTTTTTCACCGGTTTCCGGAGGGGCGCTTTCCCTTGACAAATGGCGGATCGCGTGCGCTTTTCGCCGCCGCCGGGCCGCGGAAATCCGCCGGATTCTCTGGTTGCCGGCGAGGATTCCTTCGATGCATCGGTATCGTAGCCACACCTGCGGACAACTGCGCCCGGGCGACGTCGGCAAGCCCGCGCGGCTTTCCGGCTGGGTCCACCGCGTCCGCGACCACGGCGGGTTGTTGTTCATCGATCTCCGCGACCATTACGGGTTGACCCAGTGCGTCGCCGATCCCGACTCGCCGGCCTTCAAGGCGGTCGAATCGGTGCGGGCCGAGTGGGTCGTCCGCATCGACGGGGAAGTGCGCGACCGGCCGGGTGACACGGTCAATCCGGCGCTGCCGACCGGCGCGGTCGAGCTGTTCATCAAGGAGATCGAGGTGCTCTCGGCGGCGGGCGACCTGCCCATGCCGGTATTTGGCGATGTCGAATATCCCGAGGAGACCCGGCTGACTTACCGCTTCCTCGATCTGCGCCGCGAAAAGCTCCATCGCAACATCATGAAGCGCGGCGCGATCATCAATTCGCTTCGCCGCCGCATGATCGAAGGCGGATTCTTCGAGTTCCAGACGCCGATCCTGACTGCGTCGTCACCCGAGGGCGCCCGCGATTTCCTCGTTCCGTCGCGCCTCCACCCGGGCAAGTTCTACGCCCTGCCGCAGGCGCCGCAGCAGTTCAAGCAGCTCCTGATGATCGCCGGCTTCGACCGCTATTTCCAGATCGCGCCGTGCTTCCGCGACGAGGATCCGCGCGCCGACCGCTCACCCGGCGAGTTCTACCAGCTCGATATCGAGATGAGCTTCGTCGAGCAGGAAGACGTGTTCCAGGCGGTCGAGCCGGTGATCCGCGGCGTCTTCGAGGAATTCGGCGACGGCAAGCCCGTCACGCAGCAGTTCCCGCGCATCGCCTACGCCGATGCGTTGCGCAAGTACGGCTCCGATAAGCCCGACCTGCGCAATCCGATCGAGATGACCGACGTCACCGCCCACTTCCGCGATTCGGGCTTCAAGGTCTTCGCAAGCCAGATCTCCGCGAATCCGAAGGTTGAGGTGTGGGCGATCCCGGCAAAGACCGGGGGCAACCGCGCCTTTTGCGATCGCATGAACGCCTGGGCGATCTCGGAAGGCCAGCCCGGCCTCGGCTACATCTTCTTCCGCGACGACGGCGAGGGCGCCGGACCCGTCGCCAAGAATATCGGGCCCGAGCGCACCGACGCCATCCGGGCGCAGTGCCAGCTCGGCGACGGCGACGCTGTCTTCTTCGTCTGCGGGGTGCCCGAGAAGTTCACCGCCTTCGCCGGTGCCGCCCGCCAGCGCGTCGGGCGCGAACTCGGCCTCGTCGACGAGAACCGCTTCGCCTTCTGCTGGATCGTCGACTTCCCGATGTTCGAATGGAACGAGGAGGAGAAGAAGATCGACTTCTCCCACAACCCGTTCTCGATGCCGAACTACCCTCACGCCGAGTTCCTCGCCCTCGACCCGGCGGAGCGCGACCGGATCCTCGCCATCCGGGCGATCCAGTACGACATCGTCTGTAATGGCGTCGAACTTTCGTCCGGCGCCATCCGCAACCATTTGCCGGAGATCATGCGGAAGGCGTTCGCGATCGCCGGCCACGACGAGACCGCGCTGGAGACCAAGTTCGGCGGCATGCTGCGCGCGCTTCAGTACGGCGCCCCGCCGCACGGTGGCATCGCGCCGGGCGTCGATCGCATCGTCATGCTGCTCTGTGGCGAGGAGAACCTGCGCGAAGTCATCCTCTTCCCGATGAACCAGCGGGCCGAAGACCTGCTGATGGGCGCGCCATCCGAGGTGGCCGCCAAACAGCTGCGCGAACTGCATATCCGTCTGGCGCTGCCCGAATAGGCAGCGCCGGCGGGTGGCGAGGAACCGGCCCTAGTTCGCCGGCGTCGTCGGGCGGAGCGGCGCGTCGGTTGGCGCGGGCGCCGGTGCCGGGGCTTGCGGCGTGGTGCTGGGTGTCGCCGTCAGCGTCAGGTTCAACAGGTCCGGAAGCGTCTGCGGCGCGTTGCTGGCCGCTTCCGCGATCTGGCCGATGCCGACCGGGGTCGGCGGAGCGAGGCTAATCGTCAGCGTCCCCGGGCCGGCCACGAAGGTTTTCACCGCCGGGCCGATCTTGGCGAGCAGGCCCGACTGCTTGATGATCGCAAGGATCGTCGGATCGTTGATCGGCGAGATCGAGATCAGGAAGGGCAGGGCGGCCGCGAACTGCTCGCGGAACTTCTCCGGCGGCACCTTCATGCGCTCGGCGAGCAGGCCAAGGCCCTTGCCGACGATCGACGCGTCGGTAAACGCGATCCTGGCGTCGATCAGCGACAGGTTGCCGATGCCCGCGGGGTCCGTCGGATGGTCGATGGCGTCGCGAGTAAGGCCGCCGATCCTGGCGCTGGCGGCGATGCTGCCCATGTTGCGGATGCCGAAGTAGAGGTCGTCGATGCTGAGCAGGCTCTTCGCCTCGTCCCATCCGTATTTCACGCGGTAGTCGGCGGCGATGCGGTCGTAGCCGAGGCGCGTCAAGGTCTGCCGCGAGGGCTCCTTCATCAGCGCGACCGGCATGTTGAAGCCGTCCACCTCGGCGGAAACCGCGGTCGGGATCGGGCCGATATACTTGCCGAGATCGAGGCGGAACTTCTCCAGCTTGAAGTGGTCGACGTCGGGCGTCGCCACGTCCACGCCGGTCAGTTCCGCGAAGCCGAGCTTCGGCAGGAAGGCGAGCGGATCGGTGTCCTCGGAGGGACCCCGCCCGCTCATCGCCATCAGCGACGCCAGGGACGGGAAGGTGAGGCCGCCGAAGGCGAGCCGGCCGATCTTGATCGCGCCCTGGCCCTCGACCGCCCCGTTGAGGCCGTCCAGCGAGAACTCGCCGAGTCCGTCGCTGGAAAGGTCGGCCACGTGGATGCCGTCGAGCGTGAAGGTGTCGATGCCGGTCGCCTTGACGCTGAGGCCGTCGAGGCCGACGCGGCCGACGCCGAAGGCCGACACCATGCTCGAGACGGTGCGCAGCATCATCGCCTTCATCTCGTCGCTCGGGCCTTCCGGCGGATTGCCCGCCGTGCCCATGCCGGCGATCATCGTGTCGAACAGTTCGGTGAAGTTCTGCTGGGGCTGGCGGAGCTTGAAGTCCTCGATCGTGATGCCGCGGATCGCGACCTCGGCGCCGGGAACCTGCATGGCGATGTCATGGTAGGCGCCGACGCCCAGCGCGGTGTGCCAGACCATGTCGCCGACGCCGTTGGCGTATTCGTCCGGGTTGTAGACGTGCAGGAACGCGCCGTAGTCGATGTTGCTGCTCTCGACGCTGCCCACCGTCATGGTCACCAGGCCTTCGGGCGAAGGCGATTCCATCTTCAGCGGCCCGGCCCGCACCGAGGCGATCTTGCCGTTCTCCATGCCGTCGATCTTGAAGTGCTCGTAGGAGACGCGGCTGGTTATGCCGGCAATCTGCTCGATGACCGCGAGGCTGCCGATACGGCCGCTGCCGAGCTTCAGCTTGAGCGCGGAGCTGTAGATTCGCATCATCGACGTGAACGGATGGGCCCGGTCGTAGGTGACCGTCGGGATCGCCGGAATCGACAGATTGTCCAGGGCGACGTCGTCGACGGCGATCTTGACCGGGCCGGCATCAAGGGTCAGCCCCTCGACGGTAAGCTCCTTCGCCGCGAAGCCGCCGTCGGCGGCGGGCGCGTAGCCGGCCACCGTGATCGTGTTGACGTCGGTCTTGACCGGGCCGCCCTCGGCCGCGATCGCCAGCCCGGAGAGTGTCGCCGTGTCCGTCGCCTGATTGTATGCCAGACTCTTGTAGGTGGCCGACCAGTCCGGCGACGCATCGATATTGGCGACGAGCGTCTTCAGCGCCGTCTCGGCGGGAGACTCGGCGAAGGCGGCGGCCGAGCCGGAGGCAAGAAGAAGTACGCCGCCGATGATTGCCGCGGCGCGTTGGGTTCCCCGGTACATGCGTACTCCTGTCGTGTCTGCGGGCAACCCCTGTTGCCCCCGCTTCGGACTGCTTACGGCGGCGCGCTTCCGCGCCTACTGGTTCGCGGTAACCCCGACGCCGAGCACGCTCGGGATCGTCTCAGGCGCCTGGCCGACGGTCTCATAGAGCTTCGAGAACGGCACCGGCTCGGTCGGGGCCATCGAGATCGTGATCGATTTCGGCGCGTTGAGGAAGGCAGTGACCGCATCCACGACCTTGGTCGTAAACGCGCTGTCGGGGATGGAGATCAGGAAGAAGCCCAGCCCGGCGGTCGCCTGGGCGATGGCGTCTTCCTTCTTGATGTTCTGGGTCTTGGTCTGCATGTCGAGGAGGCGCTCGACCAGCCCGGCATTGTCGAAGCGGAGCGAAAAGGAGTCGAGCTTCCCGGTCGACTGGACGTCGTGGACGTCCATGGCCGCGGCCTTGCGCAGCGACACGCCGCTGAACTTGCCCGCGATGGTGAGCTTGCCGACCTCGCTGATGTCGATGGCGAGCTTGTCGAGCGTGAGCGTGTCGCCCTGGTTCACATAGGCGCCGGCGACGCCGACATTGACGGTGAAGCCGGCGTTATAGCCGAGCATCCCGAGGTAGGCCTTGGCGAGGAAGTTCTTGGCGAAGAAATCGGGCGGGATCTTGATCGCCGACACGTTGACGTCGAACGACGAGGGCTCGCCGGCCGCGTCGGACGTGATCGCCACGCCGACCGCGTCGATGGTCACAGGAGCGGCGAGGCGGCCGCCCGACGCCGTCATCCCGGCGATGTCGAGCTTGGTGAAGGGGGTCACGTGGGCGTGCGCCTTCACTTCATCGGCCGACGGGATGGTCACGTTTTCCGCGGCGATCGACTTCCATTCGAAGGTCTGCCCGCGCGCCGTCGACGACGACGGGCCGATCGTGAGCTTCTGGGCGGTGAAGCCGCCCTTCGCCCGCGGGGCAACCCCGGTGAACACCAGCGGCGGCAGCACCGAGATGTCGGTGTCGCGCGTGACCTTTAGCCCGGTGACGGTGATCGTGTCGCCGTCCGCTGTCGCCTTGTCGTAGGTGGCGCTGTTCTTGCCGCTTGCCCCGACCGCCGCGAGCAGGGCGTCGCCGAATTGCTTGGCATCCGCGGCTTCGGCCTGGGTTGCGCCGAATGCGACCGCAAAAATGAAGCCGCAGATCGCGAGCCTCGGCCGTGTAAGCGTCATGAATGCCTCCTGGCGGGAATGGATGCGGGCGGCGGAAAGTGCCGGTTGCCGCGCATCTTGTCGAGACTTCATGGCAAGCACAAGGCGGCCGTCAACCCCGCTCTGCGCTTGAGGTTCACGCAATCTGAACGAGGCCGGAAACGCGCTCAGGCGGGTACCGCTTCGGGTTTCCGAATCGGCTGGCCGGTCATGTAATCCCGCTTGCCCAGTTCGACGCCGTTGTGGCGCAGGATCGCGTAGGCGGTGGTGACGTGGAAGAAGAAGTTGGGCAGCGCCTGGCTCAGCAGGTAAGTCTTGGCGTTCACTTTCCGTTCGGTGCCGCCCTGGGTCAGCGTGACGTCGCGCTCCTCGGCTCCGTCGAAGGCCTTGCGATCAAGGCCGGCCATGAAATCGATGGTCTTCTGAATGCGCGCCTTGAGCTGTTCGATGGTGGTCTCGTCGTCGGCGAAGCGAGGAATCTCGACATTCGCAATGCGGGCGCTGGCGCCCTTGGCGGTGTCGCAGGCGGTCTGGATCTGGCGGATGAAGGGAAACATATCGGGGTAGAGGCGCGACGAGAGCAGGATGCCCGGATCGATCTTCTTCGCCTCGGCGAAGGCCGCCGCCTTGTCGAGGTTGTGCGAAGCGCCGGTCAGCAGCTGGGTAAAGACGGGGACGGAGGTGTCGTAGAGCGAGAGGGACATTGCCGATCCTGGGGTTCTTGTCGTTGGGACGGCGAATGTAGTTACTCGCCGGCGGTCCACAAAGGGGCCGCCGGTCTGATTTCCTTGAGCTCGACAAAAGGCGCGGGGTTACCGCTCGACGGTCAGGAAATAGTCCGGCCGGTTGGTCCAGCGGCCATCGTGGTACCAGACCCGCGCCACGCTGCCGTGGCAGCGCGAGAGCGTCGAGCTGATATAGGCGGTCTGCGGTTTGACGTAGACCGGGGTGTAGACCGTGCCGCGGCGGGTCTTCACCGGCGCGATCTCCAGCCGGTTGGCATAGCGGTCGCCGAACCTGAGCCGCCCGACGGTGATGAATTCCGCCGTGGCATAGCCGTGGTAGTTCCCGTAGGTCACCTCGCACCAGGTGGTGCAGTGGTAGACGCCGACATGGACGCGCGCCGGGATGACGGTGATGATGCCATAGGATGCACCCGGACCGGAACGAAGCGCCACGCTGGCGCTGGCATATCCTTGTCCGGCTTCCGCCGCAGTCGAGGCCATCAGCCCGCCGGCGACGGCCGCGGCGGCAAAGCAGGTACGCAAACGCATGGACTGGCTCCTCTGGTGTCGAAGGCCAACGTAGCCGGTGCTCGACTGTTCCCGATCTTCCTTTATGGGCAGTAGCTTGGGGAGGGAAGATTGCGCAGAGGGTTAAGCGCGCGTTCCGGCAGTGCCTACGCGGGCTGCCGCGTTAATACTTCGCGGGCGGATCGCTGGCAGGAAACGACTCGTCGGAGGATTCGTCGACCTTGTCCCATTTCTTCGGCGGATCGCGCATGGCGTCGGGCCCCGCCGGCCGCACCGGCGTCGGCACGCCGCCGCCCTTCCCGGGTTTCTTCGGCGTTGGGATCGGTCGCTTCAGGGCAGGGCGCTTTTCTTCGTTGAGCGTCATGGGTTCGGTCTCCTTCTCCGCGACCAACGCCGGGACGGTCATCGCGTTCCTCAGAGCGATGAGCGGGGCGGGCTGGAAATCCGCCCGCCGCCGGTCCAGTGTCTCCCGAAATCGGGCTCGCCTCATGCCGGAAGACTCCCCGCATGCTTGAA
Organism: Hyphomicrobiales bacterium; assembly: GCA_038323025.1. Lineage (GTDB taxonomy): Bacteria > Pseudomonadota > Alphaproteobacteria > Rhizobiales > Kaistiaceae > JAFKKF01. Next base: position 1,623 of record JBBQGL010000003.1, on the reverse strand, counting down.
GAAAAGGAACGTCAGCGCTGGACGGCCGAGTTCGACGAACTCGGCGTCGAACGCGTCCGCTCGCAGCTGATCGGAACGCGCTGGGCGGCGGACAAGCGCGTCCATGCCCGCCAATGGGTCGAGCGTCAGGACGTGCGCGCCTGGCACGAGAAGAAGCCGGCCGGCGATGCCCCGAAGAAGCAGGGCCTCGCCGCGCTCCGCTCCTACAAGAAGCTCTGGGGCGCCGTCGCCGGCCTGATGTTCGGCGGCTACGCCCTTATCCGCGTCCTCAGCCGCCTCAAGGGCTATTGAGCGGGCTCAGGGAAAGGCGGCGGCGAGCTCGGGCACGGTTTTCGCGGCCGCCCAATTGGGCATGCCTTCCTTCCACACGAGGGTGGTCCCGGACACGCGCCCGGCCTTGATCCAGGTGATCAGCACGTCGAGCGGCAGGGGGCCGACCGGCTGGCCGTTTTCGCCGACATAGAACGACGCTGTCGGGAGCGGCGGCGGCAGCGGCGGCTTTTCCGGCACGTCCGCCTGGGGCGTCACCGCCGGCGGCGGATTGGCAACAGGCGGATTGGCGGGCTGCGGATTGGCGGGCGGCGTCGTCGGCTCGGTGACGCTGACGTCGGTCGGGCCGCCGGGTGCGATCTCGCCCTTAAGGTTCATGGCGAAATTGTCGAAGGTGAAGGTGCCGCGGCCGAGATGGATGAGCCCCATGCCGGAGCCGGTGACGCCGCCGTCGCTGAGCGAGCCGACCGACTGGCCGTTGATGAAGAACTCGACGCCTTCGCCCTGCTCGCGCGCGGCGAGACGGACCGGCTTTCCGGCGACTACCCCGTCGGGCAGGCTGCCGGTGGTCGACTGGCCGAAGCCGCCGTTGGCAAAGCTCTTGATGACATAGCTGTCGCGCGTGACCACGAACAGGAAATAGCCTTCCGCGTTGCCGTCGCCGCCGTCCTTCATGACGAGGCCGGCGCCGGAGACGAGACTCGGATCGCTGAGGTCGGTATCGAAGACGCCGGTCACGTCCACCGACGCAGCGGGCACCCCTGGACCGGTGAGGCTGTAGTCGACCTTCCGCCCGCCATGCTGGTCAGCGGGGTGGACGACCAGCTTGCCGTCGGCGACCGTGCCGCCAAGCCGCCCCGCGATATCGGCCTCGATCGGCTGCGTGCCGTCGAAGGTGATCACCGGCGGGATGGTCAGGCTGTCGGCGAGCGCCGGCGGCGCAAGTAAAAACGGGAGCATGGCAAGCAAGAGGGCAGGGCGCACGACGATCCTCCGGATGGGGCCATTCGCTCGAAACATATCGGCGGGATCGGAGGACGGGAATAGGGGTGTAGCCCGGATGGAGCGAAGCGCAATCCGGGACCCTCCGGGACGCGGACGCCGTCCCGGAAAGCAACGAGCCGGATACCCGCCCTACGAATTTGACGTGCCCTTGGGTGCGTGCGTGCCGCGAGCGTACGAAGCTATCCGTTAGCGCGGCGTTTCAAGTGTGCCTGGATTCCGGAGCGAAGTGCAACGGTCTTATGAGAAGCGGATTTGAACGTCTTTGCCAAGCTCGGCGAGGATGGCCTGGAAGGGCGTTTTGAATCCGAGGCACTTTCTTGGGGTGAGATTGGCGGTGAGGACGATGTC
>JBBQGL010000002.1:0-57136 GCA_038323025.1 Hyphomicrobiales bacterium | reverse complement strand
CTACGAGAAGGGCGTGAAGGTCTCGAAGGCAGAGATGGCGGCCCTCGACATCGCCGGCGACGAGTTCCATCCTCAGTGGAACTACACCATCAAGCCGCGACGGACGGAAACGTAGCGGTTATCTCTGAGGGTGTCCTTAGCTGGATGCGATTGGCGACGCTTGCAGGTGAGGTTCTGAAAGACGCGGTCCTGATACCAGGAGGCGGCCTTACCGGCATCGACCACCAGCTTGGTCACGGTGGTCTTGCTCACGCCGGTTAGGCGGCTGACGGCGCGGATCGAATTGCCCTCACACAGAAGGTGTAGAATGGTGGCGCGCAACTGAGCGGAAATTTAATTCATCGGCTCACTCTCAATGAAGCGATTGGGATTGCGGATACTTACTTGGACCAAGGCTCGCGGGTGGTGAGATCCAAAAACGGCTACTACGCCGTACTTCTCGGTCCATACGCCACGACCGACATCAACAGCTTCAAAAGAGACTACCGAGGCCAGCCCCTTCCACCGGACGCGATGCTCAAGATCGGCACCGGCTATGTCGAGACGGTGTGGCCCCCGGCCGCAGCCGGCACCGTCCAGACGCCAACAGCGGCCCTTGCAGATCAAAATTTGGTGCTACCTGGCGGCAAAACCTGGGTGCAGCTTGCCAGTCTCTTGGACCTCAACAGGGCGATTGCGGTTGCCAGCCGGTACGCTGAGCAAGGCTCGCGTGTCGTACGATCGAACGGCGGCCGCTACGCAGTCGTGCTCGGTCCATACGAAACGACCGGAATGAATTCCTTCCCCAGCGGCTACCGAGGCCCGCCGCTTCCGTTCTATGTGCTGAGGAATGGCACCGGTTACGTCGAGACCGTTTGGCCTCCCGCCGCTGCTCCCCCTTAACCGCGTCGAGCAACAGGAGGACAAGCGGGCGCCATGAATGCCCGGCGTGGACTTTCGTCGAGTGACGCGCCCGGCTCTGCCTGGACTAATCGCGAAAACCGCTCTCGGTGATGACCGGGTGATGACCAGCTATCATGATAGAGCGGGTGCGATTCTTTCTACCACTAAAAGGTCATAATGATATCAGCCACTTAATTGGTGCCGCAAGAGGGACTCGAACCCCCGACCCCCGCATTACGAATGCGGTGCTCTACCAACTGAGCTATTGCGGCGAACGGCCTGCCGGCGAGTGCGGCATTGATAGCCACAAGTGTCTCACGGTTCAAGCAGGCCTAAAACGAGCGGAAAGGCTCGCGTTCGCGGTCTTCGTCGGGTGGGCCGGGGTCGTCGGGCGCGTGAACCGGCCCGGGCTCGTGCGAGACGCCCTGAGACGGCGCGTGCGACAGCGGCGTGCGCTCCGCAACGGCCGCTTCCAGCCGAAGGGGCGGCGGTGCGACGGCCGCCGGCCCGGCCTCGGCGACAGCGGCTGGAACAGGCGCTGGCGGGGTCTGGGACAGGGCCGGACGGGGCGCTGACGCCCCTGAATCGGCCGCGAGCACGACCGTCTCACGCGCCACCGTCGGCTCGCGCACCGCCTTCCACTCGAAGGCGCCGACCCGACCGGTGACCGGCGAGACCGGACCCCAGCGATCGAAGACGTGACCGTCGGCGACCCAGCGCGGATCGCGCGGCGCGGTGAGCGCGCGCGTCAGCCAGGTGCGCACCCGCCCCTGGTCGCCGTGCTCCTCCTCCTCGATCTCGGCCATGAGCAGGCAGACGCGCTCGCTCGGCTTCAGCTCGGCCTGGACGCGGAGCGCCGCCCGCGCCGCCGGCCAGTCGCGCGCGTCGATGGCGACGCGGGCGACGGCGAGCGCGCCCTCGGGATGTTCGGGACGGAGGTCGGCGAGCCGGCGGACGCGCTTCAGCCGGTCGCGCGTCGTATCGCCCGGGCGGACCGCGGCATAGGCCTCGGCGATCTCCGGGTGGGGCGCGACCTTCCACGCCGCCTCGAGGACGCGGGTGGCGCGGCGCGTCTCGCCGGCGCGGGTGAGGAGGCGGGCCGCGACCGTCGCCGCCGCGGTGAGCTCGGGCGCCAGCCGGTGCGCCTCCAGCGCCAGCGCCTGCGCCTCGCCCGGATCGCCCGCCTCGAGCTCCATGGCGCGGGCGGTGAGGAGGACGGCGCGGAGCCGCTTCCCCTCGGCCTTGTCGACGAGTTTCGCCGCGGCATTGGCGGAGAGCGTCTGCAGCGCCCCCAGCCAGTCGCCCGCCCGCGACTGGTACTCGAAGAGCGCGGTGCCGGCCCAGCCGATCTGCGGGGCGACCCGCGCCGCCTCCTCGGCGAAGTGGCGGGCGGCCTCGTGCTCGCCCTGGCGGCGCGCCTCGACGAAGAGGCCGTGCAGCCCGAGGACGCGCGTGCCGCGATCCTCGGCGAGCGCCTCGAAGGCGGTGCGGGCGCGCTCGCCGTCGCCGGCAAGCTGGGCCGCCTGGGCGGTGAGCAGCAGCGTCAGCGGCTCCCCGGAAAGGAGCGCGCTCGATTCGTCGGCGGCGCGTTTCGCCAGACGCGCATCGCCGGCGCCGACCGCGATCATGCCGGTCGAGAGCGCGCGGTAGCCACGGTCGCGGCGGCGCGCGCCGAGATACCGGCCGAAGGTGCGCGGCGAGTTGACGATGGCGCGCACGAGCGCGCCCAGCAGCGCGAGGAGGCCGATCAGCACCACCAGCGCCAGCGCCGCGACCGCAAGGCTGGTGCGGATTTCCTGCCCCTGCCACTCGAGCACGAGGGTGCCCGGCCGGTCGGCCAGCCAGGCGGCGCCGGCGGCGATCAGGAAGACCAGGATCACATAGAAGATGACGCGAACCATCGGGTCTCCGTCAGCCCCCGTTCGGCGCCAGCGACCGGGTCAGCCGGGCGACGAGGCCGTCGATGGCGATGCGGGTTTCCGCCCCCGCCGCCCACGCCGCCGAGGCGTCCTTGCCGGCGTCGGGCAGATGCTCGCGCTCGGCGAGCGCGCGCTTCAGGTCGCCGGCGTCGACCGCCGCCTGCATGCGCGAGACGATCGCCTCGGGGGTCTCGCCGGGAATGGCGGTGGTCGGGCGCACGGTGACGAGGCCGCGGGCGAAGCCGGCGACGCGGTCGAAGAAGTCGGCGTCGGGCCCGGGCGCATTGCTGGCGGAGAGGATGGCGTCGGCGACGGCGGGGAACGCGCCGGTGAGATCGGCCGCGCTCGGCGCGCCCTTTTCGGCGAGCGGCTTCAGCGCGGCGACGTCGGCGGGGTCGCTGCCGAGCACCTGCAGCATGGCGAGATCGTCGGCGAACGGCCCGCTCTTCCCGGCCGCCTGGCGGAGCGTGCCGATGGCGACGGCGCGCGCGGCGCGCTCGCTGTCGGTCGCCGGGTTCGCCGGACGCGCGGCGAGGTCGGCGAGTTTGGCCGAGAGATCGCTGACCGCCGCCTCGACCCGGGCGACCCGGTCGGGCAGGTCGGAGGGCGGCGCCGACCCGGACGGCGCGGCGGCGGTTTCCAGCTGGGCGACGCGCGCGGCGAGCGCGACGATGTTGCCCTGCAATTCGGCGAGCCTCTCCGCCGGCACCCGCACCTCGCTCGCCGGCCCGGACGGAACGGCGACAGGCGGCGCCTTGGCGAGCGCATCGACGCGGCTGCCGAACTGCTGCACGGCGGCCTGGAGCGAGGCGACCTCCCCGGCGAGGGTTTTGACGTCGGCACCGGTGGTCGTGGCTTCCAGTTGCGCCACGCGCCTGTCGAGGGTGGCGAGCGCCGAAGTGGCGGAGCTTGCTTCCGCCGCCGCCCGGTCGGCGGCGTCGCGGCCGGCCGAGGGCAGGAGGCCGGTGACGGAGAAGAGGAGGCCGATGACCAGCACCACCAGCCCGCCGACGATGCCCGCCGCCACCATGCCGAAGCCGCCCGGGCGCGGCGGCGCGCTCGCGGGCGAGGCAGCGATGGGCGGCGTGGGCGGAGCGGCGGGCGGCGGCTCGGCGACTTCTTCTGTCATCACATTGGGCGGCCGGATGAACGCCTCGGGGACGGACTCCGCTGGGGTCTCGGCCGCCTCGGGGCTGGCAACCGGTTCGTCCGGCGCGTCGAACGCGAATTGCCGCTCAGCTTCCGGCTGAGGCGTTGCGTCCGGCGAACTCTCGGCGGCGCCTTGGGACGGGGACCCGGCGGCAGTTTCGGGCGCGGTCGGCGCACTCTCGGACGAAGACTCCAGGTCCGGCGCTGTCGCGGCGCCGGTGCTTTCCAGGGGAGACTGCACCTCGCCTTCGGCGGCGGCGGCTGCGTCACGGACCGGTTCGTCCCGCTCGGGTTGTTCCGGCGAAGGTTCCGCCGCGGGCGGCGCCCGGCGCGCCGGCTGGGCGGGAAGGTCAAGGGTGAGGGGCGCCTTGGGGCGGCGCTGGCGCCGACCGCCGGCCGGCCTGTCGGATCGCGAATCGTCCTGCATGCTCTGCCTCGTCGGCCGGACGCCCCCGCCGCCCGTGAACTATACACGGCCGGCGGTCCGGGCAAACCCGTGGGGACAGGGGCGGCATCATGGATGTGTAGAAGCGATGAGGTCTGCGAACCCCGCTAATGCCTGTCCCACATTTCAGAAGGCCGAAAGCAAACTGCTGGCTTATGCTTTCTTTGTTGCGCCGGCGATCACGGAACCGATGTGGAAAACGTTCTTGGTTTCGGACAGCGATCATGCACGTGACGTGCTGAGAATGATTCGCAATAAACCGTCGCGCGTGACTGACCAACGCCAAATTCTCTCAAAACTCCGATTCACAAATCGGGAAGAGTGAGATAGGGATTATCTAAGGATGGGAAGATTGCCCGTTCGACAGCCCGATCTCGGGCAAGGCAAAGGCTTTCGCCTTTTCTCAACCCGAGATCAAAACGGCCGAAAGCCGCCGACGTTTGGACCGTCGACGGCTTCGGACGAGGTGGACTCCACGGGACTCGCACCCGTTGGCTCGGAACTGGGAAGGACCAGCCAGCACTGTGCGGAGCCCTATCGCAATGAGCCGGACACGCGGCCATCGGGTCGCTAGTCCGGCTTCGCGAATCAGTACTGGCGATTCCTGACTCCGGCGCGCGGCGAGCGCAAGTGGCCAAATGTCCGAATCCGAACAAGAAGATATAGACGCTAGGCGGGATGCAGTCCTGAGAAGAATGCTGAAGACTCCGCCAGCCCCGAAATTGCCGCTCCAAGAGTCAGACAAGGTCAGACCGACGAAGAAGGCAGCGGTCAAGGCTGGCAAGATTCGCTAAATGCCTACGGCGCATCCGTCCTTCAAAAATCCTCCGGTTAACGAAGTCATCTGTGGCGTGCAATTCCGGCGGTTGGCCGCGATGCAAGCGCCGCACTACGGGCTATTTTGGGAAATCATCCGAAAACAGTTTCCCAGGACCAGGACGCTCGCCGCGCTTAATTCGTCTATCGAGGTCCCCCCAAATCGTGAAGTCTCTTTGACGGTTGAGGAGGCCCCGCTTCCTCGGGTTTGGTTCATCAGCAAAGACGATAGCAGTCTCGTGCAGCTGCAGCCAGATCGCTTGCTGTTTAACTGGCGTGCAGGAGAAAATCGCCTGAAGTATCCTCGCTTCAAGGCTGTTATCAGAGACTTTGAGAGTATATTAGGAAAGCTCCGCCATTTCGTTGCTGACAATGAGCTAGGTGAATTGTCCTTGGTCCAGTCTGAGCTTTCTTACGTAAATCACATTCGTCGAGGGATGGGATGGTCTTCCTTGGGAGATATAGGAGAGATATTTCCGGATTTTTCCTGGCGTCGGGGTAGTAGGATAGTATCAGAGCCAGAGAGCTTCAATTTTCGATCAAACCATAATTATCCTGGCGGGATGCTTCACGTTGCAGTTCTGACCGCGCGCCACAATACTGACAAGGCAGATCAAATTATTCGCTTTGATCTAAACGTCCGCGGCAACGCTACCTCATTTGACGAGGCCGCATTGTGGGATTGGTTTACCGATGCCAATTCTTACATTGTGGAGGCCTTTGTAGATCTCACATCGAAAAATGCGCAGCGGGAAATCTGGAAGAGAAAATCATGAGCCTGCGTATCTGGGACGATCCATCCTCCGAATATGAAGGTTTCCTCGGAACTGAATGGCAGGATATCTCGTCAGCTCCTCTCGAACAGGAGGACCGACGGGCCGCGCTGACCGCAATAATCCAAAAAATGGAGAAGGTCGTCCCTTCGTGGGATGGCAGGGACGCTTCGCCTGTCTCGCCCGAGGCGTCGGAAACCGCAACTCGCTTTCTCGCCTCCCTTCCGTCGAATCGGGAGCTCCCGAAAGTGGCTTCCGATGGAGACGGAAACATAATCTTTGTCTGGGAGCCGCCCCACGGTAATTGTCTGATGACCGTTGAGCCCAATTTGCTCCATATGGTCGACAAACCGGGTGGGCCCGAGGTTGAGCATATCGACAATCAACCTTTCAGCGGCCACCGGATACCGCTTGCGATCCTGAGCGCCATTCCCTTGAAATAGGGGGTTCATTGCCCGAGCAGGTTCCTGACGACGAGGACGCCTCGCGCCAGCTGTTCGCTCCTTCCATGGGAGCTCCGGGCGGCGACCTCATTTGGGTCGCCGTTTTCCAGTTTGCGTCGAACTATAATTGCTGCGAGTCGCTTGTTTGGCGACGATACGCACCAACCATTGCCGACGTTCACAAGCTGGGTTGCGCCAAGCAAAAGGCTGACCGGGCGAAGGGCCGTGCCCAGCAGACATACACAGGCGCGCTCACGGCAAACATCGGCCGGTTGCGAGCCATAAGGAGTGCGAACGGCGCACGCTTCATCGTTGAGCAGTTCCCGAGGAAGGGAAATGGCATCTGCACATCTCATATGATCAGACGCAGACACCGCTGACGCAAACCGACAAGCTCGAGTTGAAGAAATACATAAAAGACCAGTTCACCGAGCGATCAGATCATGCATGTTTGGAAGAAGGTACCTAGTGCATTCGAACCGTTCGGGCGCGCCTTCGGAAGCCGCCAATCTCCGTGTAGGCTTTGCTTTCGGCCGTTTTCAGGTGCGACTTGGATCTTGCCGCCGCAGTCGATCAACGCGGCGAACCTTATTACCAGAGTGTCGGCGGGAAGAGCGACCGGGACGCAATCCCCTCACCCAGCGAAGCAGTGCCCCTCGTCGAAATCGGCGATCAGGCCCGGCTGCGTCGGCGTCCAGTCGAGCGCCTAGCGGGTCAACGCGCTCGACGCACGGTTGACGATGCCGTCTTACGACGCCAGGGTCGCGGAGAGGTTGACCGTTAGCCCGCCCCCCGAACCAATTCGCCGTTTCACGCCGTTTTTGCCCACGGCACCGGCAGGGTCTTGCCCGTGGCGATAAAATTCCGCAGCGACCCGTTGATGAAAAAGCCCCAGCCGTCGGAGCAGCTTTCGTAGCACGCGAGGTCGGGCACGAGGCCGCGATGGGTGAAGCGGACTTCGGTCCTCTCACCTACCCGCTGGATATCGAACATGATGTCGGTGCCGATCCATTCGGCCTTGTCGGCGGCAAAGGTGAGTTCCGCGTCGACGACCTTCCAGACGACCAGCCTTGCCGGCGCGAGCACCGTGATCTTCTGCGTGCTCCGGTGCAGGGTGTCGTAGCGGTAGGTGAAGGAGGCGCCGAGCGTGGCGCTGTCGCCCTCGATCTCGCCGGTCCACCACGCCCGGACATCGTTGATCGCGGCAAAGACCTCCTGCGGCGTCCGCTCGACGGTGAAGCTCGTGGTGTAGTCGCGCGCGGCGAGCGCCGGCTCGCCCCCGGTCCGCGGCTCGCCGGCATTGGGCTGGCCCTTGCCGGTGGCGATCAGCGCCCTCAGGCTGAGGTTGATATAGGTGCCCCAGGCCTCGGCGCAGACGTCAAAGCATTCGTAGTCGGGCACCAGGCCGACATGGGTGAAACGGACCTCGGTCTTGCCGCCGTGCGCGACGATATCGAACACGATGTCCGTGTCCTCCCATTCCGACTTGTCGCCGGTGAAGCTGAAGAAATTCTCCAGCACGTGCCAGGCGACCCGCCTGCCCGGCACCAGGTCGGTTACCTTGATCTTGCAGCGGTGCACGTCCTGGAAGCGGTAGTCGAACTCCGCGCCGGGCTTGTCGGTGCGGCCGTCGATTTCCTCCGACCACCAGCCGCGGACATTGTTGATCGCGGCAAAGACCTCGTCCGGGGTCTGCTCGACCGTGAAGCTGGTGGTGTAATTCGGGGCCTTCGTGATGGCGTTCATCGTCGTTTCCTTCCGTTTTTGGCAAAGTCCGGCCGTCCCGGGCGCGGCGGTTCCGCGCCCGTGATGATGGTTCTGGTGGTGTGGGTGCTGGCGGGACGGTGCCCGAGCCTTAGGGTTCAGGCATCGAGAGTCAGTCCGCTGAGCTTGTAGTGATCGACATAGATCGCCTGCATCTGGCGGTAGTTCAGCGGGCCGGCCACGACGGCTCCTTCCAGCGCACGTCCGAGGCGCCCGAGCAGGTGGTGCCAGCCCGGCAGCATCAGGGCGCTGTTCGCATAGGGCATCCGCCGGTGGGTGAAGACGAGACGCGTGCCGCCGCCTTCCGGCGACAGCTCGTAGCGCACGACGGAATCGGGCGCGTGCGTATTCGACCAGCTGAACTCGAGCACCCTCGGCGGATCCCACACGACCACGCGCCCCGTGCTCGGGTGCGGTCCGTCGAGCATCAGCTCGAAGCGGCCGCCGACGAAGGGCTCGACATGCGCGACACCCATCCAGTCGGCGAGGCGCACGGGATCGGTGATGGCACTCCACACCGTTTCGACCGGCCGCGGAAAGTGCCGTTCGAAGCGCACGTCGATATGGTCGTCGCGGCGCTCGAAGACGCCGAGCGGTTGCGTCGCGTCCATGTCAGTCGCTCCTCTTGAGGTGGTCGCCGAACGCATCGAGCTTGCCCGACCAGAATTCGCGGTACTGCGCCAGCCATTCGTCGAGCTCGGCCAGCGGTGCCGGATCGAGGCTGTAGAAGCGGCGCGGGCCGTCGACCCGGATGCGCACCAGCCCCGCCGCGCGCAGCACCTTCAGGTGCTTGGAGACGTTCGGCTGCGGCAGGGCGAGCGCGTCGACCAGCGTGCCCGCCGGCTGCTCGCCCCGTCGGAGCAGGGCGAGGATGTCGCGGCGGACGGGATCGGCAATGGCCGTGAAGGTCGACATGAAAACATATTCCACTCACGGAATATGCTTGTCAAGGAATATGAGGGACGAACGGAGGAGGCGCGGCCCGGCCCGCGAGTGATCAGCCGGCGAAATAGTGCCCCTCGTCGAGATCGGCGATGAGGCCCGGCCGGGTCGGCGTCCAGCCGAGCGCCTGCCGGGTCAGCGCACTCGACGCCCGGTTGTCGATCCCGGCAAAGCGGGCAAACCAGCCGAAGTGCCCCGGAACCGCTTCGGGCGCTATGCTGGCGATCGGCAGGTCGAGGCCCCGGCCGATGGCCGTGGCAATCTCGCGGAACGGGATGCCCTCCTCGGCGGCGGCGTGATAGCGCGCCCCGGCGACGCCCTTTTCCAGCGCCAGCCGGAACAGGCGGGCGGCGTCGAGCCGGTGCACCGCCGGCCAGGTGTTCAGCCCCTCGCCGATATAGACGGAAACGCCCTTCTCGCGCGCGATGCCGATGAGGGCGGCGACAAAGCCGTGATCGCCCTTGCCATGCACGGAAGGCGGCAGGCGCAAAATCGAGGCGCGCACGCCGCTGGCGGCCGCGGCAAGTGCCGGCGTCTCCGGATCGCGCGGCACATGGCTCGCGCCGGCAGGCGTCGCGTCCACCTCGGTCGCGAGCCTTCCCGGGGCGAGAAACGCGGTGCCCGAGGTGACGACCAGCGGGCGGCCGGAGCCGGCGAGCGCCTCGCCGAGCGCCGCGATGGCGCGCCGCTCCGCCGCGCCGTTCTCGGCGAACTTCGAGAAATCGTGGCTGAAGGCGGTGTGGATCACCCCGTCCGCAGCGGCGGCGCCGGCGCGCAGGCTGTCCAGGTCCTCGAGCGTGCCGCGGTGGACCTCGGCGCCCGCGGCGGCAACGGCCGCGGCTCCAGCGTCGGAGCGGGCAAGGCCGAGGACGCGATGCCCGGCGGCGATCAGTTCGGCGACGATGGCCGAGCCGATGAAGCCGGTCGCGCCGGTGACGAAAACTCGCATGGGAATGTTCCTTGTTGTGCGGCTGAGAGGGCGCGAATTTCCGCTTCCGTCAGGCGGCCCGGATGCGCGCGACCTGCTCCAGTTCCGCGATCGCATCGGGAGGCAGCGTGAAGCCGGCGACGGCGAGGTTCTCGCGCAGGTGCGCGACGGACGCGGTACCCGGGATCAGCAGGATGTTGGGCGAACGGCGGAGCAGCCAGGCGAGGGCAACCTGCATGGGGGTGGCGCCAAGGCGCTCCGCCACAGCCGACAGGGTCGACGACTGCAGCGGGTTGAATCCGCCCAGGGGAAAGTACGGCACGTAGGCGATACCGTCGCGGGCAAGCCGGTCGATCAGGGCATCGTCGTGCCGATGCGCCAGGTTGTACTGGTTCTGCACGCAGACTATCTCCGCGATCCGGCGTCCTTCCGCGACCTGCCTGGGCGTGACGTGGCTCAGCCCGATGTGACGCACCAGGCCCTGCCGCTGGAGGTCGGCGAGGACCGTAAGCGGTGCCTCGATCGACCCCTCCGCCGGGTGATGGTGGTGGAACATGCTGCGAAGATTGACCACGTCGAGCACATCCAGCCCGAGGTTGCGGAGATTGTCGTGCACCGACTCGGTCAGTTCCTTCGGCGAGAAGGCCGGGATCCACGATCCATCCTTGCCGCGCCGGGCGCTGATCTTGGTGACGATGACCAGGTCGTCGGGATAGGGCGCGAGGGCCTCCCGGATCACCCGGTTGGTGAAGTGCGGACCATAGAAATCGCTGGTATCGATGTGATTGACGCCGGCAGCGACGGCCTCGCGCAACACGGCCAGCGCCGCCTTGTGGTCCCTCGGCGGCCCGAACGCGCCGGGCCCGGCAAGCTGCATGGCGCCATAGCCGAGCCGCCTGACTACGCGGTCGCCAAGGGCAAACGTGCCGGACGGATCGAGGCTGGACATGGTTGGTTTTCCTTGAAGGCTCGGGCGGTCGAACTGGCCGCTGCAGTGCGGGCGAAGGCATTTGCCACCGGGCCTCTATCCGGGTAAAGTAGTAACGTTATCCGGGTATAAAGACTAACTGGACGCGGAATGCCGGGCGCAGACGACAACCCTCTTGGCACGTACCTGAAGGACCGCCGGGCCAAGCTCGATCCGGCGACCTTCGGCCTGCCGTCGACGCGGCGGCGCACGCCCGGGCTCCGGCGCGAGGAAGTCGCCCAGCGCGCCAACGTCAGCGCCACCTGGTACACCTGGCTCGAACAGGGGCGCGGCGGCGCGCCTTCCGCCGATGTGCTCGACCGCATCGCCCGTGCGCTGGTGCTGACCGAGAGCCAGCGCGAGCACCTCTTCCTGCTCGGGCTCGGCCGGCCGCCGGAGGTGCGCTATCGCGGCGGCGAGAGCGTCCCGCCGCGGCTGCAGCGCGTGCTCGACGCGCTCGAGTTCAGCCCGGCCTATGTGAAGACCTCGACGTGGGACGTCGTCGCCTGGAACCGTGCCTGCTCGGTGGTCTTGACCGACTACGGCGCGCTCGCGCCCGAACAGCGTAATCTCCTCCGCCTGGTCTTCTGCGATCCCCGCATCCGTGCCGTGCAGACGGACTGGCACAGCGTCGCGCGCTTCGTCGTGGCCGCCTTCCGGGCGGACGTGGCGCGCGCCGGGGCGGCGAAGAACGTCAGGGCGTTGATCGACGAACTCAGCCGGCTCAGCCCCGAATTCGAGGCGATCTGGGCGGACAATGACGTGCGCAGCACCTATGGCGACGTCGCCAAGACCCTGCGCCATCCGCTCGCCGGGCCGATCACGTTCGAATATTCCTCGTTTGTCGTCGATGGCCGGCCCGATCTCGACCTCGTCATCCACAATCCGGCAACGCCGGCGGACGTGGAGCGGATCCGGTCGCTGATGGCATCCCGGCCGCAGGCGATTCCACGCCGAGTCGCGAGTGGCTAGCCTGCCGGCGGCAGGAGCGCGAACAGGGCGTCGCTGTCGGTGCGTGCCGCCACCCTGACGCTCGCGCCGGCAATGCGGCGGAGCGGCTCGCCCGCTTCTTCGGAGAGGGCATAGAAGACGAGGCCGGCGAGATCGCCGGCGAGGCCGGCGCGTTCCGCCGCGTCACGGAAGGCGGCGGCCGTCCGCCGCGAAAACACCAGCACGCCGTCGAGCGCATGGGAGCGCAGCGCCGCCTCCGCCGCCGGCGAGAACCGCTCGGCCGCGGCGGCGCGGTAGGCCTCGACCCGCCGCACGCGTATGCCCCGCTTGCCAAGCACCGTGTCGATCTCCGCGGCGCGATCGCGCGCCGCCGGGTAGAGGATGGTGCCGGCGGCAGGATCGAACCCGGCCACCACCAGCTCGGTCAGGGCGGCGGCGTTGCCCAGCGCAATGCGCACGTCGGTGAAGCCCGAGGCGCGGGCGAGCGCCCCCGTCTCCGGTCCGACCGCGAACACCGGACGGCCCAGCCAGGCGGCGACGCCCGGCCAGCGGAGCAGCGCGCGAAGCGCGTTGCGGCTGGTGAGGAGGATCGCCGCCGGCGTGTCGATGCCGGCCGGCGGTTCGGCAAAGGCGATGGTGAGCAGGGGATCGACGATCACCTCGTGGCCGAGGGCACGGAGGCGGATCGCGGTCTCGGCGGCGTCGGGCTCGGGTCGCGTGACCAGGAGCCGCAAGCTCAATGCGCCTTGAAGAAATCGGGGCCGCCGCGGCGGGCGAGATCGGCGCCGGCTTCCGCCCCGATGCGCTCGGCCTCGGCCACCGGCCCGCGCCGCCCGGTCTCGTGGGCGGTGCGGCCGTCGGGCGTGACGATGATGCCGCGGAAGACGAGTTCGCCGCCGGCGATGCGGGCAAGCCCGCCGATCGGCGTGCGGCAGGAGCCGTCGAGGACGCCAAGGTAGGCGCGCTCGGCGGAGAGCGCCGAGGCGGTCTCGCGATGGCTGATGCCGGCGAGGCGGCGGAGGGTAACCGTATCGTCGCTCCGCGCCACGATCGCGATCACGCCCTGCCCGACCGCCGGCAGCCAGGCCTCGGCATCGAGGAAGCTGGTGGCGTGCGCGCTGAGCCCGAGGCGGGCGAGGCCGGCGGCGGCAAGCAGCGTCGCATCGGCGACGCCCTCGCCGAGCTTCCGCAGCCGCGTCTCGACATTGCCGCGCAGGTTGACGATTGTGAGGTCCGGCCGGAGGCGGAGCGCCAGCGCGGCGCGCCGCAGCGACGACGTCCCGACCACGGCGCCCTGCGGCAGGCCGGCGAAGCCGGCCGCCTTCGGCGACAGGAAGGCGTCGCGCACGTCGCTGCGCGGCAGGCAGGCCGCGATCACCATGCCGTCGGGAAGTCGCGTCGGCATGTCCTTCGCCGAATGCACCGCGAGGTCGACCTCGCCGGCGAGGAGCGCCTCATCGATTTCCTTGGTGAACAGGCCCTTGCCGCCGGCCTCGGCGAGCGGCCGGTCGACGATGCGGTCGCCGGTCGTGCGGATGGGCCGGATGGCGATCTCGTCCATGGTGGCGAGGCCGCGATCGGCGATGCGCCGGCGCACCTCCTCGGCCTGGGCCAGCGCCAGCGGGCTGCCGCGGGTGCCGATGGAAAACACGGGCGATTGCAAGGCTCTGCATCCGGGTGATAGGCGATCGGGCGGCAGGGGTGTAACAGCGTGCCGGTCGAAGGGAAAGCCGCGAGATGATCGTGCTCGGCATCGAGACGAGCTGTGACGAAACCGCCGCGGCGGTGGTGGAACGCCACCCCGACGGCAGCGGCGCGATTCTGGCGGATGTGGTCCTGTCGCAGGTGGCCGACCATGCGCTTTTCGGCGGCGTCGTCCCCGAGATCGCGGCCCGCGCCCATGTCGAGGCGCTGGACGGCGTGATCGGGGCCGCGATGCGCGCCGCCGGCGCGCGCTTCTCCGACCTCGACGGGATTGCGGCCACCGCCGGACCGGGCCTGATCGGCGGGGTTATCGTCGGCCTCACCACCGCCAAGGCGATCGCGCTTGCCGCGGGCAAGCCGCTGCTGGCGGTCAACCACCTCGAGGGCCACGCGCTCACCGCACGGCTGACCGACGGCCTCGACTTCCCCTACCTGCTCCTCCTCATCTCCGGCGGCCACACGCAATTCCTCGCGGTGGAGGGCGTCGGAAACTACCGGCGCCTCGGAACGACCATCGACGATGCCCTCGGCGAGGCCTTCGACAAGGCGGCAAAGCTCCTCGGACTGCCCTATCCCGGGGGACCGGCGGTGGAAGAGGCGGCGCTCGCCGGCAATCCGGCGCGCTTCACCCTCCCCCGCCCGCTTCTCGGCAAGCCCGGCGCCGATTTTTCGCTCTCAGGCCTGAAGACCGCGCTGCGGCTCGCCGCCGAAGCCGCCGCGCCGCTCGGCGACCGGGATGTCGCCGACCTCGCCGCTTCGTTCCAGGCGGCGGTTGTCGACGTGGTCGCCGACCGGGCGCGGAACGCGATGGCGATGTTTGCTGCCGCGCATCCGGGCGTCGCGGCGACACCGGCGCTTGTGGTTGCCGGCGGGGTCGCCGCCAACCGGGCGATCCGGGCCGCGCTCGCCGCCGCGGCGGAACGCCTTCGCTTCCGCTTCGTCGCCCCGCCGCCAAAGCTCTGCGGCGACAACGGCGTGATGATCGCCTGGGCGGGCGCCGAGCGCCTGGCGCTGGGTTTGACCGACGCGCTCAGCGCACCGGCGCTGCCGCGCTGGCCGCTCGATGCCACGGCGGTGGGCGGGCGATGATCGACTCGATCGGCGTCCTCGGCGGCGGTGCCTGGGGTACCGCGCTGGCGCTTACCGCCGCCCGCGCCGGCCGCAAGGTCCGGCTGTGGTCGCGCAACATCGCGGTTGTCGCGACCATCCGCGAGCGGCAGGAAAATCCGAAATACCTGCCCGGCGTCACCTTCGACGCGCCGGTAGCCGCGACCGCCCACCTCGCCGAGGTGCTCGGAGCCGACGTACTGCTGCTTGCCGTGCCGGCGCAATCGGTGCGCGCCGTGGCTGGGGTCGTCTCGCGCCTCGCCGTGCCCGACACGCCGCTGGTGATCTGCGCCAAAGGGCTGGAACGCGGCACCGGCAAGCGCATGAGCGAGGTCGTGGCGGAGGTGGCGCCGAAGGTCGTGCCGGCGGTGCTTTCCGGCCCGAGCTTCGCCCTCGACGTGGCGCGCCGCCTGCCGACCGCCGTCACCATCGCCGGGCTCGACGACGAGATCGTCACGGCGCTCTGCGAGGCACTGCAGAGCGCCGCCTTCCGACCTTATGGCTCGACCGACATGATCGGCGTCGAGATCGGCGGCGCGGTGAAGAACGTGCTCGCCATCGCCGCCGGCATCGTCGTCGCCCGGCGCCTCGGGGCGAGCGCGCTCGCCGCCCTGACGGCGCGCGGCTTTGCCGAACTGGGCCGGCTGGCGCATGCCCTCGGGGCACGGCCCGAAACGCTGATGGGCCTCTCCGGGCTGGGCGACCTGGTACTCACCTGCTCGACCCCGCAATCGCGGAACTTCTCCTTCGGCATGTCGATCGCCGAGGGCCAGGGCGTCCTCGGCCCGCATCCGCTCGCCGAAGGAATCGAGACCGCCGGCGTCACCCGCGCCCTCGCCCGCAAGCTTCAGGTAGAGATGCCGATCGTCGAGGCCGTCGCGGCAGTCATTGCCGGCGAGCTCTCGGTCGACGATGCCATCATGCAACTGATGACGCGCCCGCTGAAGCGCGAGCTCGACTAGGGCAATTCGCCGCGAATCCGGGGAAGAGAACACACTGGTGGGGACGGTCGCGGGAACCAGCGGCGAGCGGCCGCTGCCCGGGTGACTGGCGTTGCCGGCCCTAACGAATTAGGACTGGGCCCATGGCCGAAGCGCGTACCAATCGGCGGCTGGCGGCGATTCTCGCGGCCGACGTCGTGGGTTATTCCCGTCTCATGGGCAGCGATGAGGGCGGCACCCTCGCGGCCCTGAAGGCACATCGCGCCACGGTTTTCGACCCGGCCGTCGCCGCCAACGGCGGGCGCATCGTCAAGCTGATCGGCGACGGCACGCTGGTCGAGTTCGCCAGCGTCGTCGACGCGGTCACCTGCGCCCTTGCCGTGCAGCGCGCCCTCGCGGCGCAGTCGACCCCCGGCCCGCCGATCCGGCTGCGCATCGGGCTCAATCTCGGCGACGTCATCATCGACGGCGACGACATCTACGGCGACGGCGTCAACGTCGCGGCACGCCTTGAGCCGCTCGCCGAGCCCGGCGGCATCTGCGCCGCGTCGATCGTCCACGAGAGCGTCGGCAACCGCATCGACGTCCGTTTCATCGATGGCGGCGAAGTCACCGTCAAGAACATCGACCGGCCCATCCGGGTGTGGAAGTGGCACCCGGGCGCCGACGCCGGCCCCGCCGCCGGGACGCCCCCCGCGGTGGCGGCGAAGGCGAAGCCCGTGCTCCCCTCCATCGCCGTCCTGCCCTTCACCAACATGTCCGGCGACCCGGCGCAGGATTACTTCTCCGACGGAATCACCGAAGACATCATCACCGACCTCTCCAATGTCGGCGGGCTCCTCGTGATCGCGCGCAATTCGAGCTTCGCCTACAAGGGGAAGAACGTCGACATCCGCACCGTCGGTCGCGAGCTGGGCGTCAAATCGGTGCTCGAGGGCTCCATACGCCGGGCCGGCAGCCGCGTCAGGATCACCGCCCAGCTGATCGACGCCGAGACCGGCGGCCACGCGTGGGCGCAGCGCTACGACCGCGACCTCACCGACATATTCGCCGTGCAGGACGAGGTTACCCGGCACATCGTCGAGGCCCTCCGGGTCAAGCTGACAGCGAGCGAGGCGGCGCGGATCGCCGACGTCCCGACCAGCGTCCTCGAAGCCCACGACTGCTTCCTGCGCGGACGCGAGTTCGTGTTCGCGGCGGCAAAGACCCCGGAGCTGTTCGCCAAGGCCAAGGGGCTGTTCGAGCGCGCGATCCAGCTCGACCCTGGGTATGGCGATGCTTATGCCGGCCTCTCCTGGGCCCACATTTTCGACTTCCAGAACCATTGGAGCGGGAATCCCGAAGGGTCGCTCGATCACGCCCGGGAATTCGCCGACCGGGCGATCGAGATGGATTCGAAAAGCCCGTTCGCCCACCATGTCAGGTCGATCGTCGCAATCTGGGACAAGGACCTCGAGCGCACGCGCACCGAGGCCGACGCGGCGCTCGCCCTCAATCCGAATTTCGCGCTCGCCCATACCGCCCTGGGCATCGTTCACATCTATTCGGGCGATCCCCTGGCGGCGATCCCCTATATCGAGCGCAGCCTGCGCCTCGACCCGGCCTACAGCCAGCAGTACCTGCACTTTCTGGGGAGCGCGTACCTCGTCGCCGGCAAGTACGAGACGGCATCGGTGGTCTTCAAGCAGCGCGTCCTCCTCGTGCCCGAGACCGATCTGACGCGCGCGTTCCTCGCCTCGGCCCTCGGCCATCTCGGCGAAGCGGAGGAAGCGCGCCGGGTCTGGCACGAACTGAAGGCGATCAACCCGAAATATTCCTTCGAGGAGCACGTCGGCCGGCTGCCGTTCCGGAACCAGGCCGACGTGGACGGCATCCGCAGCGGTCTGGCGAAGGCGGGCCTGCCCGACTGAGGATCAGGCTTTCGCCGCGACCGGCCGCGGCTTCCCCCACGAGCCGTGGCGGATGCGCCATTCGCGGAACACGATGACGATCGTGAAGAGGTCGAACGCCAGGAAGACGGGGAGGATCCACGACCAGTGCAGCGTCAGGCGGTAGACGGTGTAGCCGACGAAGACGGTTAGGAAGGCGATGCCCACGGGATAGGACCAATGGCGTCCGATCAGCAGCATGACGAAGAGGAACGCTTTCAGCGCGCCGTGGACGAAAAGATAGCCGGCGGCGAAGGCGAGGGTGTCGACGCTCAGGTGGTTGACGAAATGCAGGACGGCGTTGGCGAGGAAATCGTTCGGGTCGCGCGCCAGTTCGTGCATGGTCAGCGCCGCCGCGATGTGATCCCAGGTCTCCGGCCTCACCACGGCGAGGATGATCCCGCCGATCATGCCGAGCACGCCGTCGATGCCCTTGATCAGCACGGCGACGATGAACAGCCGGTCGGTGGCGTTGCCGCCGCGCCAATGGGCGTGATCGGTGGCGGCCGGGACGGCGCGTGCTTCGGGGCTGGCGGCGGGGTCTTGCAAAAACTGCCTCAAACGGTTGACGATGGCGGCGGCAGGAGGACGTGGCGATGGCATACTGGCTCTTCAAGTCGGAAGCCGAGGCCTGGTCATGGACCGATCAGGTCAAGGCGGGCAAGTCCGGCACCGACTGGACGGGAGTACGCAACTTCGCGGCGCGGAACAACATGCGCGCCATGCAGGTCGGCGATGAAGGCTTCTTTTACCACTCCGGCGCCGACCGCGAGATCGTCGGCATCGTCAGGGTGGTGAAGGCGGTTCACCCCGATCCGACCGACGCCGCCTGGGAATGCGTCAGCCTCGCCGCGGTCGAGCCGCTGCCGAAGCCGGTCAGCCTCGATCAGGTGAAGGCGGAAAAGGACCTCGCCGGCATGGTGCTGGTGCGCATCTCGCGCCTGTCGGTCCAGCCGGTGACTGCGTCCGAATGGCAGCGCATCCGCAAGCTCGGCGGGCTGTAGGCGCCATCTGCGTTCTAACGCCGCGGACACGCCAGGCAACTGCAACACCGGGCTTGCGCCAGCCCGCCCGGGCGCGCTTATCTTGGCGGGCGAAGACCGGCCGTTGAAGGCCGGCGATGCCGGAGGAAGACTATGTCCGAAAAGCTCCATCCCGTTCCGCCCGCGTGGGCCAAGACGGCGCTGATCGACGAGACCAGATACCGGGCGATGTATGCCCGCTCGGTCAGCGATCCGGACGGGTTCTGGCGCGAACAGGCGAAGCGGATCAACTGGATCAGGCCGTTCACCCGGGTCAGGAACACCAGCTTCCATCCGCCGGTATCGATCAAGTGGTTCGAGGACGGCACCCTCAACGTCTCGGCCAACTGCCTCGACCGCCACCTCGCCACGCGCGCCGACAAGGTGGCGATCATCTTCGAGCCGGACGATCCGAAGGGGCAGGTGCGCAAGATCACCTATGCCGAGCTGCACCGCGAGGTCTGCCGCTTCGCCAACGTGCTGGAGAGCCTCGGCGCCGCCAAGGGCGACCGCATCACGATCTACATGCCGATGATCCCCGAGGCGGCGATCGCCATGCTCGCCTGCGCCCGCATTGGCGCCATCCACTCGGTGGTCTTCGGCGGCTTCTCGCCCGAGAGCCTTTCCGGGCGCATCAACGACTGCCAGTCGCGCCTGGTCATCACCGCCGACGAGGGCCGCCGCGGTGGCAAGATCGTGCCCTTGAAGCGCAACGTCGACGAGGCGCTCGTCTCGGCGCTGGGCGTCGAGAAGGTGCTGGTGGTCGAGAACACCGGCAACCCGGTCGCCATGAAGGGCGCCCGCGACGTCTGGTGGCACGAGGCCGCCGCCGGCGTCGACACCGACTGCCCGCCCGAGGAAATGGGCGCCGAGGACCCGCTCTTCATCCTCTACACCTCGGGCTCGACCGGCAAGCCGAAGGGCGTGCTGCACACCTCGGGCGGCTATCTCGTCCACGCCGCGATGACCTTCCAGTACGTCTTCGACTATCGCGACGACGACGTCTTCTGGTGCACCGCCGATGTCGGCTGGGTGACCGGCCACAGCTACATCGTCTACGGCCCGCTCGCCAACGGCGCGACCACGCTGATGTTCGAGGGGGTGCCCAACTACCCGGACGCCAGCCGCCTGTGGCAGGCGATCGACAAGCACCAGGTCAACATCTTCTACACCGCGCCGACGGCGATCCGCGCGCTGATGGGCGCCGGCGACCAGTACGTCACCAAAACCTCGCGGAAGTCGCTGAAGCTGCTCGGTTCGGTCGGCGAGCCGATCAACCCGGAAGCGTGGGAATGGTACCATCGCGTCGTCGGCGAGGGCCGCTGCCCGATCGTCGACACCTGGTGGCAGACCGAGACCGGCGGCATCCTGATGACGCCGCTGCCGGGCGCCACTCCGCTGAAGCCGGGCGCGGCCTCCTGGCCGATGTTCGGGGTCAAGCCGCAGCTGGTCGATGCCGGCGGAAACGTCGTCTCGGGCGCCGCCTCCGGCAACCTCGTCCTCACCGATTCGTGGCCGGGCCAGATGCGTACCGTCTATGGCGACCACCAGCGCTTCGTCGACACCTACTTCAAGGCCTATCCCGGCATGTACTTCACCGGCGACGGCTGCCGCCGCGACGAGGACGGCTACTGGTGGATCACCGGCCGTGTCGACGACGTGATCAACGTCGCCGGCCACCGCCTCGGCACCGCGGAGGTCGAATCGGCGCTGGTGGCGCACAGCAAGGTCTCCGAGGCGGCGGTGGTCGGCTACCCGCACGCCATCAAGGGCACCGGCATCTATGCGTACGTGACGCTGATGGCGGGCGAGAAGGCGGACGAGGCGCTCAGGAAGGAGCTGGTGCAGTGGGTGCGGAAGGAAATCGGCCCGATCGCGTCGCCCGACCTGATCCAGTTCGCGCCGGGACTGCCGAAGACGCGCTCGGGCAAGATCATGCGCCGCATCCTCAGGAAGATCGCCGAGGACGATTTCTCCAACCTCGGCGACACCTCGACGCTCGCCGACCCGGCCGTGGTCGACGACCTGGTCAACAACCGGCAGAACAAGGCGGCGGGCTGATCGCCAGAGGAGGTTCGCCATTTCGGGGACAGGAGATGGGAGCATGCCTTCCGGGCAGCTCGCCCGCGCCAGTTTCACCGTGAATGGCGATACGCTGGTTCCTGATTTCTGGACCGCCTATTTCGGGATCGAGCCGAGCCTGCAAGTGGCAAAGGGCAAGCTGTTCCGGACGCCGTTGGGACAAAGCCGCGCGTCCGGCAGGACGGGCGTCTGGAGCTATTCCAGCAGATCAGCCGTGCACGATGACGCGCTCGATCCTCACGTGAGTTTTCTTATCGCGAGACTCTGCCTGCCCAGAACGGATTTGCCCCTGCTCCTCTCCGAGAAAGGGGCAACAATGCGAGTCTTCTGTTACTGGAATAACTACACCGGTGGCAGAACCCCCATCGTCAGTCCGTCATCGAGGACCGCGATCCAGCTTTCGGGCGGGACGGTCGATATCGACGAATACCCGCAAAAAGTCCGGGTCATCGGAGCCGACGGAATCGAGCGCGATGAATGGGTGTAGACAGATCTTCGCGGTTTGGTGAGCGGAAACGGATCCCCCGGTCAAGCCGGAGGATGACGGCGCAGTGGTGGAAGCGGGCGCGCGCCGACGGCTGAAAGCCCTTCGCGCTACTTCACGCTGCCGACCGGGTGCGCCGAATAGCCCTTCTTGGACGATCCAAGCAAGTGCATGGCCAGCAGCCATTTGTTGAGCGGGATTTTCGACCGCTCCATTACCGAGCCGGTCGTGATCGTGAATTGCTCCCGGCAATCGTTGCACTGATAGACGCCAGAACGATGCGCCTTGCCCTTAAGAGCGGTCGCGTCAAAGGAACCACAATGAGAGCAAACCGGACCCTGTGGCCAACGCTGCGCTTCGAGATATTCGCGCGCCTTGTCGGGGTCTGTGAAGCGGGGATCGGTGAGGTTCATCGTCGTTGTCCTTGGCCTGTCCAAAGACAATGGTCCTATCCTCTTGCTTTGTCAACCATATAATTGTGACAATATTCCTAGTGCGGAAAGAAATCCAGCTTGCCCCGGATTGGTTAAGGTCCGGTGAGTTACCACAATCTTAGATTACATTGATACGATATCGCAATCCCGAAGTGCGAGTCCGGAAGCTTGCGGGATGGCCGCCGGATTCCCACTTTCAGGCACGGCGGCGCGGGCGACTTTCGCGAAGCCTGAAGGGACAAGGAAATGAACACGTTGCGTACCGGAATGCTGCTCGCCGCGCTGACGGCGATCTTCATGGGCGTCGGCTTTCTGATCGGCGGGGCCGGCGGCATGGTCTTCGCGTTCCTTCTCGCCGCCGGCATGAACGTCTTCGCCTACTGGAACTCGGACCGGCTGGTGCTCTCGATGAACCGGGCGCGCGAGGTGGATGCGCGGAGCACGCCGGAATTCTATGCGATCGTCCGCGAACTGGCGGGCAAGGCCGGGCTGCCGATGCCGCGCGTCTATGTCATGGACGCGCCGCAGCCGAATGCCTTCGCCACCGGGCGCAATCCCGAGCATGCCGCCGTGTGCGCCACCACCGGGCTCCTCAACACCATGTCGCGCGAGGAGATCGCCGGCGTCGTCGCCCACGAGCTCGGCCACGTCAGGAACCGCGACACGCTGACGATGACGATCACGGCGACGATCGCCGGCGCCATCTCCATGCTCGCCAACTTCGCCTTCTTCTTCGGCGGCGTCGGCGGCGGGCGGAACGACAACAACCCGCTCGGCTTCGTCGGCGTCCTCGTGGCGGCGATCGTCGCCCCGGTGGCGGCGCTCCTCGTCCAGATGGCGGTCAGCCGGACGCGCGAATATTCCGCCGACCGCGCCAGCGCCGAGATCACCGGCCGGCCCGACTGGCTGGTCTCCGCCCTCGGCAAGCTCGATCGCGCGGCGAAGCAAATCCCCAACGCCGCCGCCGAGCACAACCCGGCGATGGCCCACCTCTTCATCGTCAATCCGCTCTCCGGCGCGAGCCTGGGCAGCCTCTTCGCCTCGCACCCGGCGACCGCCGACCGCATCGCGGCGCTCCGCGCCATGCCCACCTCGGGCGGCGCCGGCCTCTCCCCGGCGGCGGCCGCAAACCCCGCCCCGGCCGAGGGTTTCAGCGTCGGCCCGTGGCGGAACGTCGGTAGCCGCGCGCGCGGACCGTGGGGCTGAGGCGGGCGGCACTCGCCGTCCGCGATTTGCCGTGGCTCGCCCTTCGCGCTAAGGGGCGGGCCAGATGAAACCCCCGTCGAGGTCACAGAAGCCCAACCGCCGCCCGGCGCCACCGTCGCGTCCGGGCGTCGCGGCGCGGAGCGCGGCAACCGCGCTGCTCTCCGCCGTCCTCGACCAGCACCGCCCCCTCGATGCACTCCTCGACGGCGGCCTGCCGGCTTTCGACGCCCTGCCCTCGCGCGACCGGCGCCTCGCCCACGCCATCGCCGCCACCGCACTTCGCCGCCACGGCGAGATCGCGAGCGTGCTCGCCGCCTTCGTCGACAAGCCACCGCGCAAGGGCGGCCGCCTGATGCGCATCATCGAGACCGCCGCGGCGCAGATCCTGTTCATGGGCATTGCCGATCATGCCGCGGTCTCGGTCGCCCTCGACCAGCTCGAGGCCGACGACGACGCCGTCCACTTCAAGGGCCTCGCCAACGCCGTGCTCCGCCGCGTGGCACGCGAGCGCGACACGATCCTGCCGCGCCTCGACGGGCCGCTCCTCGACACGCCCGAGTGGCTGTGGGACCGCTGGGTCGCCACCTACGGCGAGCCGGCCGCGCGCGCGATCGCCGCCGCGCACCTGGTCGAGCCCGGCCTCGACCTCAGCGTCAAGGGCGACGCCGCGGACTGGGCTGCGCGCCTCGGCGGCATCGTGCTCCCGACCGGCAGCGTGCGGCTGGTGCCCGCCGGGCCGGTGGACGAGCTACCCGGCTTCGCCGACGGCGAATGGTGGGTGCAGGACGCCGCGGCGGCGCTGCCCGCCCGGCTGCTCGGCGACGTGCGCGGCAAGCGCGTCGCCGATCTCTGCGCCGCGCCCGGCGGCAAGACGGCCGCGCTCGCCCATGCCGGCGCCGACGTGACCGCCCTCGACGTCGCCCCGGCGCGGCTGCAGCGCCTCGCCGCCAACCTTGCCCGGCTGAAGCTCAACGCCACGCTCATCGCCGCCGACGTGCTGACATGGGAGGCCGACGCCGGCTTCGACGCCGTGCTCCTCGACGCGCCGTGCACCGCCACCGGCACCATCCGCCGCCATCCCGACATTCCCTGGCTGAAGCGGCCGGAGGACATCGCGAGCCTCGCGGCGCTCCAGGCGAAAATGATCGACCGCGCCGTGGCGATGCTGAAGCCCGGCGGCACCCTCGTCTATTGCACCTGCTCGCTGGAACCGGAGGAGGGCGAGGCCCAAATCAGGGCGGCGTTCGGCCGTCACGATCTTCGCCTCCTGCCGGTTGCGCCGGCCGAAATCGGCGGGCTCGGCGACGCGATCACCGCTTCGGGGACGGTGCGCACGCTGCCGAGCCAGCTGCCCGAAGCCAATCCGCGCCTCGCCGGGCTTGACGGGTTCTTCATCGCCCGGCTGGCAAAGCCTTGATTCTGGTTCAGTTTGCGCCGATGGCCCGCTAGGATAAGAGTTCGCGATCGTTGATTCGGCGACGGGGGAAATAGAGGGAGTCCGGCCACCATGGCGATCGGATCCGTATCCGGTCAGGGTCGGCAGTTGCGCTTCGCGTGGAGTGCGCTGCGGCGCCAGGCGGCGCTCCGCTTCCATGGCAGCTTCCTCTATCGCTGGCGCTATGCCGGCGCGATTCCCGAACGCCTGCTGATCGCGCCGATCGATCTGCGCACCGCCGATCCCACCGTCGCCCTCGACATCTATGCCGGCCGCTTCGTCTTCTCCGGCGACGGCATCGACGCCAACGGCCTCTCCGTCTTCGACGCGCAGCCGCCGAGCGAGGAATGGTCGCGCCA
Source organism: Hyphomicrobiales bacterium (assembly GCA_038323025.1). Classification (GTDB taxonomy): domain Bacteria; phylum Pseudomonadota; class Alphaproteobacteria; order Rhizobiales; family Kaistiaceae; genus JAFKKF01. Next base: position 32,455 of record JBBQGL010000002.1, on the reverse strand, counting down.
GCTGCACGGCTTCGGCTGGCTGCGCCACCTGCGCGCCACCGACATGGCGCTGTCGCGCTCCAACGCGCGCAGCCTGATCGACGAATGGATCCGCGCCGGCGGCCGCCACGACCCGATGGCATGGGAGCCCGAGGTGGTCGCCCGCCGCATCATCTCGTGGCTGGCGCAGACGCCGCTGGTGCTGGAAGGCTGCGACCTCGCCTTCTACCGCCGCTTCATGCGCTCGATTACCCGCCAGGCGCGCTACGTGCGACGCACCGCCTATGACAGCACCCCCGGCCTGCCGCGCCTGCAGGTGATGATCGCCCTCGCCTCCGCCTCGCTGTCGATGTCGGACCAGGCGCGCTTCCAGAAGCAGGCGGCCAAATGGCTCGACCTCGAACTGGTCCGCCAGATCCTGCCCGACGGCGGCCATGTCAGCCGCAACCCCGGCGCCATCCTCGACGTCCTCATGGACCTCCTGCCGCTCCGCCAAGCCTTCGCCTCGCGCGGCGGCCAGCCCTCGCGCATCCTGCTGTCGGCGATCGACCGGATGATGCCGATGCTGCGCTTCTTCCGCCAGGGCGACGGCAGCTTCGCCCACTTCAACGGCCTCGGCGACACCCCCAACGACCAGCTCGCCACGGTGCTCGCCTACGACGACGTGCGCGGCACCCTGCCGGTCAACGCGCCGCACAGCGGCTACCAGCGGCTCGAACACGGCGGTACCGTCCTCATCGTCGATGCCGGCCGTCCGCCGCCGACCGACTTCTCGGTCAACGCCCACGCCGGCTGCCTGTCCTTCGAGATGAGCACCGGCCGGCAGCGCCTGATCGTCAATTGCGGCGTGCCGATGCCGGGCGCCTATTCCATGCGCCGCCTCGCCCGCACGACCGCCGCGCATTCGACCGTCACCCTCAACGACACCTCCTCGTGCCGCTTCCTCACCCGCTCGTGGGTGGGCGACTGGATCGGCGAGGCGATCATCTCCGGACCAACCAGGGTCGACGTCGCCCGCCGCATGGAAGGCGGCGCCACGCTGCTGGCCATGCGCCACAACGGCTATGCCGACCGCTACGCCATCATCCACGAACGCGAGATCGCCTTGTCCGAATCCGGCGACCGCCTTGAAGGCATCGATTCGTTCAAGACGCCGTCCGGCAATCCCGTCGGGCGCGGCGGCCGCGACGGCTTCGCCATACGCTTCCATCTCCACCCGACGGTGCGCGCCAGCCGCTCCGAGGGCGGCCGCAACGTCCTCCTCGAACTCCCCGACGGCGAGCGCTGGGAGTTCCATTGCGACGGCCTCGAGGTCGAGGTCGAGGACAGCATCCTGTTCTCGAGCACGCGCGGCAATCGCAAGACCGACCAGATCGTGGTGCATGGCCGCTGCCAGCAGACCCAGAGCGTGCGCTGGCAGATGCACCGCACCGCCGTCGGCGGCAACCGGCGCCGGCTGGCCGCGCCCGAGGCAACCCGGCTGCCCGCGCGCACCTGAGCCGCGTTCCTGCCGGGCGGGAAACGTGCTATCGCGCAGTCATTCCCTCACTCGCCAGCGGTGCAGCGCATGATCTCAGTTCCCGGACTGCCGCCCCCGAACCTCGTGCCGATCAAGCGCGCGCTGATCTCGGTGCATGACAAGTCGGGCCTCGCACCGCTCGTGCGGGCGCTCGCCGACCGCGGCGTCGAGGTCATCTCCACCGGCGGAACCCGCGCCGCGATCGTCGCCTCCGGCGTCCCGGTGACCGACGTGGCGGCGGTCACCGAGTTCCCGGAGATCATGGGCGGGCGGGTGAAGACCCTGCACCCGAAGATCCACGGCGGGCTGCTTGCCGTGCGCGACGACGCCGGCCACGCCGCCGCCATGGCCGCCAACGCCATTCCGCCGATCGACCTGCTCGTCTCCAATCTCTATCCGTTCGAGGAAGCCGTCTCCGCCGGCGCCGACTACGCCACCGCGGTGGAGAACATCGACATCGGCGGCCCCGCCATGATCCGCGCCGCCGCCAAGAACCACGCCTATGTCACGGTCATCGTCGAGCCGGACGACTACGCCGACCTGCTCGCCACGCTCGCGGCGAGCAACGGCGCCACGCCCTACGAACTCCGCCGCCGGCTTGCCGCCAAGGCCTTTGCCCGCACCGCCGCCTATGACGCCGCGGTCTCCAGCTGGTTCGCGCACCAGACCGGCGATACCACCCCGCCCTACCGGAGCTTCGCCGGACGGCTGGCATCGACGCTGCGCTATGGCGAGAACCCGCATCAGGCGGCGTCGCTCTACCTCACCGCCGACAAGCGGCCGGGGGTCGCCACGGCGCGCCAGATCCAGGGCAAGGAGCTCTCCTACAACAACATCAACGACACCGACGCGGCCTACGAACTCGCCGCGGAGTTCGATCCGGAGAAGGACGCGGCGGTCGCCATCATCAAGCACGCCAACCCCTGCGGCGTCGCGGTCGCCGCGACGCTGGCCGAGGCCTGGCGGCTGGCGCTGCGCTCCGACCCGGTCTCCGCCTTCGGCGGCGTCATCGCGCTCAACCGGCCGCTCGACGCGGAAACCGCCGCCGAGATCGCGAAAATATTCACCGAGGTGATCATCGCCCCGGGGGCGAGCGAGGGAGCGCGCTCGATCCTCGCCACCAAGAAGAACCTCCGCCTGCTCGTCGCCGACGCCCTCCCCGACCCGCGCGCCGGCGGGCTGACGGTGAAGACCGTGGCCGGCGGATTGCTCGTCCAGGGCCGCGATGCCGGCGGCATCGCCGGCAGCGACGTGAAGGTGGTGACGAAGCGCGCTCCGACCGAAGCGGAACTGGCCGACCTGCTCTTTGCCTGGAAGGTCGCCAAGCACGTCAAGTCGAACGCCATCGTGCTCGCCAGGGGCGGCGCCACGGTCGGCATCGGCGCCGGCCAGATGAGCCGCGTCGACGCGGCGTTCATCGCGGCGCGGAAGGCGGAGGAGGCGGCGAGGGCCGCGGGCCTTCCGGAATCGCTCGCGAGGGGCTCGGTGGCGGCGTCGGACGCGTTCTTTCCGTTTCCGGACGGGCTGATCGCCGTGGCGGAAGCCGGCGCCACCGCCGTGATCCAGCCGGGCGGCTCGCTCCGCGACGCCGACGTCATCGCGGCGGCCGACGAACGCGGCCTCGCCATGGTCGTGACGGGAATGCGCCACTTCCGGCACTAGAGCGGCGCTGCGGCGGCGAGCGCCCGGCGCCCCTCAGAGCAGGATCACGTCGTTGGCAAGCTCGTTGCGGTCGTCGGGCCGGATCGGGAAGTGCTCCGCCAGCACCGCGCCCGCCTCGCCGACCGCGGCAATCAGACCTTCCGCCAGGCGGCCGGCACGGACTTCGCCGATAAGCCCGGCGACCGCCCGGTCCCAGACCTCCTGGCTGACCTTGCCGGCGATCCCGGCGTCGGCGATCACTTCGGCATAGCGCTCCGCGATCGAGACGAAGACGAGCACGCCGGTGCGCGCCTCGGTCGTGTGCAGCCCGCGCGCGAGAAACTGCTCGACGGCGGTGGCATGGGCGCGGGCGCGCTTCACCGGCCGCGGGACCGTCAGCATGTGCAGCGGCGGAATCGAGAGAATGATCGCCAGCCCGATGAAGACGAAGAGCTGGGCAAGGTAGATGTCGAGGACGGGGAGGCGGGTCAGGAAGATGAGCGGCAGGGGGACCAGCAGCGCCAGCAGCGTTGCCCAGAGCAGGGGAATGAAGCGGTAATCGTCGCTCGTCCGCGCCACCACGACAAAAATCTCGCCGGCGGTCCTGGCTTCCGCCACCGCGACGGCGTCGCGGACACGCACCTGATCGGACGGGGAGAGGGCCGGGTTCATCGCCTCACCAATGTCCCGAGGAGCCGCCGCCGCCGAACGAACCGCCGCCGCCGAACGAACCGCCGCCGCCGGAGAAGCCGCCGCCTCCCCCGCCGGACCAGCCGCCACCGCCCGAGGACCAGCCGCCGCCGCGCCCGCCGCCCATGAACAGGAGCGGCCACCACCATCCGCCGAAGCGCGACAGCACGATGAAGATCACGACGAAGACGATGATCGTCCACCAGCCGCCGCCCTGCCCGTCCGAGCGCTGGCTGGCGAAGTCCTTCTGCTGCGCGGCGGCGCGCTCCTTGAAAGTCGCGGCCTCGCCGGTGAGCGCCTTGATGATGTCGTCGACGCCGGCGCTGATGCCGCCGGGGAAATCGCCGGCGCGGAAGCGCGGCAGCATCGCCTGGTCGATGATGATCTTCGTCACCGCGTCGGTGAGATCGCCCTCGAGCCCGTAGCCGACCTCGATACGCACGTCATGCTCTTTGGGCGCGACGATGAGGAGGACGCCGTTGTTCTTGCCCTTTTGCCCGATCCCCCAGGCGCGGCCGAGCTGGTAGCCGTAGTCGGCGATCTCGTAACCCTGCAGCGAGGACAAGGTAACGACGACGAGCTGATCGGTGGTTTTGGCCTCCAGTGCGGCGAGCTTGCCGTCGAGTTCGGCCCGCGTCGCGGCGGGGATGATGTTGGCCTGGTCGACGACGCGGCCGGTCAGCGGCGGGAACGACGGCGCGGCGAGGGCGGGCGTGACGACGACGAGGGCGAAATAGGCGAAGGCGGCTAGGACCGCCCGGATGAGCGTCGCGCGTCCTTCGAGGCTCGGGCTTCGCCCTCGCATCTCAGGATGGCGGGGAAGGGTGTTTTCCATGTCCGGCTGGAGGCCTTTGTACGAACCCACGACCGCCATCCTGAGGGGCTCGCCCGCGAGGCGGGCGAGCCTCGAAGGACGGAGTCCGTTCCGGCGGGCCAAAGGCCCGGACGGACGAAGCGCGCCTGCCCCGGTCACCGCAACGCCGCTCAATTGAACTTGACTTCGGGCACCTTGGTCTTCTCCGCCTCGACGCTGAACGTCTCCATCGGCTTCGAGCCGTAGAAGAGCGAGTTCCACCAGCGGCCGGGGATCGTGCTGAGCTCGGTATTGTAGACGCGCACCGCCTCGATGTAGTCGCGCCGCGCCACCGCGATGCGGTTCTCGGTGCCCTCGATCTGCGATTGCAGGGCGAGGAAATTCTGGTTGGACTTGAGGTCGGGATAGTTCTCGGTGATCGACAGCAGCCGCGAAAGGGCCGAGCCGAGCTGGCCCTGGACGTCCTGGAACGCCTTGAACTTCGCCGGATCGGTGAGGATGTCCGGCGGCACCTGCATCTGGGTCGCCTTGGCGCGCGCCTCGGTGACGTCGGTGAGCACGCTCTTCTCCTGGGCGGCGTAGCCCTTCACCGTCTCGACCAGGTTGGGGATGAGCTCGGAACGGCGCTGGTATTCGTTCAGCACCTGGCTCCACGCCGCCTTCGCCTGCTGCTCATAGGTCGGGATCGTGTTGATACCGCAGGCGGAAAGCGCCATGGCGGCCACGACGACAAAGGCCGCCGTGAACGAACGGCGGAGCGGAATTCCAAGAACGGCAACGGCCATTTTGACTTCCCCAGCGAAAACCGACGCCCGAACGTAATGTCGAATCGGCCGGACGCAAGTTGCGCCAGGTCAATTGAGACCGCTGCGGAGAAGGCGTCTGCCGGGACACGAGGCCGGTCGATCCCCGGAAAAGCGATCCAGGCGCATGTCCGGCATCACCCTGCATCATCAGGGGGTCGACAACTGACCATGGGTCATTTATTAGATGACCCTTGGTCAGTTAAGGTCATTGCCATGCAACGCCCCGCCGCCGCCTCGCCCGCGCTATTGATTACCGGATGCTCGTCCGGGATCGGCAAGGCGACCGCGCTTCGCCTCCAGCGCTCGGGCGCCTGGACCGTCTCCGCCACGGCGCGCCGGCCGGAGACCCTCGCCGACCTCGCCGCGGCCGGCTGCCGGACGCTTGCCCTCGACGTGACCGACGAGGCCTCGATGCAGGCGGCGGTCGCGGCGGTCGAGGCCAGCCACGGCGTCGTCAGTGTCCTCGTCAACAATGCCGGCTACCAGCAGACCGGCGCCATCGAAACCGTGGCAATGGAAGACATGCGGCGCGAGTTCGAGACCAATGTCTTCGGCGTCATGCGCCTCGTCCAGCTGGTTGCGCCCGGCATGCGCCGGCAGGGCTGGGGGCGGATCGTCAACGTTTCGTCGATGGGCGGCAGGCTGACCATGCCCGGCGGCGGCGCCTATCATGCCTCCAAGCACGCCGTGGAGGCGCTCTCCGACGCTCTCCGCTTCGAGCTTGCCCCCTTCGGCGTCGACGTCGTCGTCATCGAACCGGGCCTGATCCGCACGGAATTCGCCGCCGCGGCGATCAACTCGATCGAGGCGCATCAGGAAACCGGTCCCTATGCCGATTTCAACGCGTCGATCCGGCCTGCCTATGCCAGCATGGAACGCTCGCCGACCGCGCTGATCGTCAGCCCGGCCGATGACGTGGCGAAGGCGATCGCGCGGGCAATCGCCGCCGCGCGGCCGCGCACGCGCTACCGGGTCGGCATCTCGGCGCATATCTTCATGGGGCTTCGCGGGCTCGTCTCCGATCGCCTGTGGGACAGGATCGTCGCCCGCCTGATCCCGCCGCCGCGCCGGGCCTGATGGCGCCGGCGGCCGGCCGTCGCGCCCGCGGCGCGTTGGCGAAGACCGCCCGGCGCGAGGCGATCCTCGACGGGCTGGAAGAACTCTTCGGCCACACGCCCTACGAACGGATCACCGTTGCCGGCGTCGCCAGGCATGCCGGTCTCGCCAAGGGAACGGTCTATCTCTACTTCCCGACGCGGGAGGCGATGTTCCTCGCCCTCCATCTCCGTCACGCCACGGCCTTCGCCGGGGAATTGGTCGCAATGGTCGAGGGGACGCCGGCGCCTGCCGCCCTCGCCAGAAAGATCGCGCGCCGCCTTGCCGGCGTTCCCATGGTTCTCCGGCTGATGGCGCTTGCCCCGACGGTGCTCGAGCGCAACGTCGACACCGATACCGTCGCCGCCTTCAAGCACGATCTGATGGAAACGCTCGTGCCGGTAGCCGCCGCTCTCGAACGGAGCGTGGCCGGATTCGCTGCCGGAGATGGCTTCCGGTTTCTCATCCGCCTGAATGCGCTGGCCGTCGGCTTTTCCGAGATGGCCAATCCCGGTCCGGCGGTAGCGAGCGCGCTCGCGGCGCACCCGGAATTGCGGCCCCTGCGCATCGATTTTGCCGGCGAGCTTGCCGCGGCGCTGGCGGTGCTGCTGGGGGCCGGGACGGCAGTCCATGGCCGCCCCTCCCGGTCCTGACCCAACTTTTGTTTGAGCGCTGACCCTTGACTCTTTTCCTATACTCCGGAATTTATAGGAACAAAGCAGGAACATATTCGTCGCCGATCGGGTGGTTGATGCCATGCGCGCCAGCGTTTTCATGGCCGGGGAAAGTATTGCCCGCTTGCGGCGGCGGATCGGCGAGATCGAAGGCAGGCCGGGCGATGGCGGGCCGAGGGAGGGTGGAGGACCGACTCTCGCCTCCGGCATCCGCTCCCGATCCGTCCTCGACTTTGGCATCCCGCTCCTCGACGAGCGGATCGGCGGCGGGTTGAAGCGGAACGGCCTCCACGAAATCCGCGCCGGGGAGACGCGTGACGCGGCCGCCGCCACCGGCTTCGCCACGGCGCTGCTCGCCCGCCTCGCGGTTACCGACAGCCGGCCGATCCTCTGGGTGATGGAGACGGCCGCGGGCCGCGAGGCCGGGCTGCCCTATGGCACCGGCCTCGACCGTTTCGGCCTCGATTCGAGGAGGCTGGTGGTGGTTCACGTCCGCCGGCCGGGCGAGGCGCTCTGGGTCTTCGAGGAAGGGCTGCGCTGCCGGGGCCTGGCGGCAGTGCTTGCCGAGATCCGCGGTTCCCCGAAGCAGCTCGACCTGACGGCGAGCCGGCGCCTGGCGCTCCGCGCCGGCGAAAGCGGCGTGATGGGCCTGTTCCTTCGCCAGGCAGGCGCGGTCCTTCCCGGCGCCGCCGTGACGCGCTGGCTGGTCGCGCCACGGCCGGCATCGCCTGTCGACAATTTCCCTGCCGGCATCGGCCGGCCGGTCTGGCGGCTGGTTCTCGAGCGCAGCCGCACCGGGGCGACCGGTTCATTCGATCTGGAGTGGGACCATGACACCTGCACTTTTGCCCTTGCCGGCGCTCGCGCCGGGCGCGCGGCGCTACCTGTGCCTCGCCCTTCCCTATCTCCCGACCGACCGGATCTTTCGCCAGACCCGCGGCCGCTCGTGGCGTTCAGGCGCGCATCGTGAGGACGAGAGCCCGCTCGCGATCATCGCCAAGGTGAAGAGCGCGCTCCGTCTCGTCGCCCTCGACGAGGCGGCGGAGCGGATCGGCCTCCGCCCGGGCATGGCGCTGGCCGATGCCCGCGCCATGATCCCGGCGATTGCCGTCGCCGACGCGGACCCGGCGGCCGACGCCGCCCTGCTCGAAGCCGTCGCCGACTGGGCCGAGCGCTATACCCCGCTGGTGGCGCTCGACCCGCCCGACGGACTGCTCCTCGACATCACCGGCGCCGCCCATCTCTTCGGCGGCGAAACGGCGCTGCTTGCGGACCTTAACGCGCGCCTCGCCGCGCAAGGGTTCTTCGCCCGCGCCGCCATCGCCGGGACGCCCGGCGCCGCCATCGCCGCCGCCCGCCAAGGCCCCGGCGGCGCGATCGCCACAGCCGACACGACGGCGATGCTTGCCCCCCTGAGCATCGCCGCGCTCCGTCTCGACCCGGAGACCGTGGCCGCCCTCGACCGCGTCGGGCTGAAACGGATCGGGCAATTGCTCGATGCCCCACGCGCGCCGCTTGCCGCCCGCTTCGGCACGGCCCTGCTCCGCCAGCTCGATCGCGCGCTCGGCCTCGAGGAAGAGGCGATCAACCCGCGCCGTCCGGTGGCGCCGCTGGTCGCCGAACGCCGCTTCGCCGAGCCGGTCTCGCGCGAGGAGGATATCGCCGCCACCCTCGCTTCCCTCGCCGCGGCGCTCGCCGGGACGCTGGAGAAGACCGGCGAAGGCGCCCGCGCCCTCGAACTGGCGCTCTTTCGCGTCGACGGCGCCGTCCGCCGGATCGCGGTCGGCACCAGCCGGCCGGTACGCGCGCCGCGGCTGGTCATGGAGCTCTTCCGCGAGAAATTTTCGGGCCTCGCCGAGGAGATCGACGCCGGCTTCGGCTTCGACATGGTGCGGCTGGCCGTCACCGCCGCGGCGGCGGCCGATCCGGCCCAGATCGACCTCGCCGGCGACGCCCTCGCCGACGGCGACCTCGACCAGCTCGTCGACCGTATCGGGGCGCGCCTGGGTCCGGAGCATGTCAGCCGGCTGACGGCGAGGGACACGCATATTCCGGAGAAGCAGATGACGGAGAACGGAGCACGGAGGACGGAAAAGAAAGAGCGTCCAGCGCCTCCGTCCTCCTGCTTCAGTTCTCCGTCCTCCGATATCGACCGTCCGCTCCGTTTGTTCGCCAGGCCCGAACCGGTCGATGCGATCGCCGAGGTGCCGGACGGCCCGCCCATCGGCTTTCGCTGGCGGCGTGCGCTCTACCGCGTCGCCCGCGCCGAGGGCCCGGAGCGCATCGCCGCGGAATGGTGGGAAGACAGCCCCGACCAGCTCACCCGCGATTATTTCCGCGTCGAGGATTCCTCAGGCCATCGCTTCTGGCTTTTCCGCGAGGGCCTGTTCGAGCGCGAGACGGCGCTGCCGCGCTGGTACATGCACGGGGTGTTCGCGTGAGCCCACGTGGATCGCCCCATACTCGTCATCCTCTGCGAAAGCAGAGGATCGCTCCCCGCTTCACTTCGTCTGGCTTTGGCTATCCCGGCCGATCCTCTGCTTTCGCAGAGGATGACGTCAGTGGATTCTTTGTCTCAGCCGACAATCTTTTCACGCGCTGCCTGGGCAAGAAATGCCGACCGAGTCAGGCCTCGCGCTTCGGCAGCCTCATCAATCTGTTCAAGGAGCCCACGTTCGACCGTGACGTTCACGCGTACCGTGCGGCCGGGATCGGCGAGCAGCGGCACGAGCATGGTTGTGGCTCCGGCCTTGATCGACCGTCGCACTTCCTTGTCTGCCATCACCTCGGATGCCGGACGCGCCTCGGGCACCGCCCGGCCGTTGCTCTCCAGCGCCTCGACATGCTGGCGCAGAATTTCTGCCGCCACACCCGGCAGAGTGTCGAATTCATCGGTAGCCGGGAAGCTGCCGGGCATATCGGGAAACCACATGCCCCACGCGCTGTCCGCGTCTTTCTCAACGACACCAAGATAATATTTCGTGGCCATTCCAATCCTGTTCGGGTGGCGGGTGCCCATCCGTCGTCAAGCCTTCCACCCGGCAATCCGGTAGATGCTTCTCACGAGTCCCCCCGGCAGATCCTTCCTGGGATGTGTGACGGTAATCAGCTCGGCCTTCGCGGGATGCTTAAAGGTGTGGTGGTCGCCCTTTACCCGGTCAAGCTCCCAGCCATCCTTCTCGAGCATCCGCATCAGCTTGCGGCTATTCCGTTCCATTCAGGTCCTCGCTGTACGTCGAACTCGACATACGCCCTTGGGACCTTTGTCCGCCTCAGCTGTCCTGTGACCTTCTGGGAGCGTGTGTATATAGATAGCGATAGATCGTACACGGGTCAATCTCCATGACCGGGTTCGCCGAGCTTGCCGTCACCACCAATTTCTCGTTCCTGCGCGGCGGATCGCATCCCGAGGAAATGGTGCGCCAGGCGGCGACGCTGGGCCTTGCCGGCATCGCGGTTACCGACCGCAACACGCTCGCCGGCGTCGTGCGCGGCCATGGCATGGCGAAGGAACTGGGCGCCCGCTACGCCATCGGCAGCCGGCTCGCCTTCCGCGACGGCACCACCGACATCCTCGCCTGGCCGAGCGACCGCGCCGCCTACGGCAACCTCTGCCGCCTGCTGACGGCGGGTAACCGCCGGGCGCCGAAGGGCGAATGCCACCTCGACCTGGCCGACCTTCTCGAATGGGGCCGCGGCCTCGTGCTCGGCGTCATGCCCGGGCTTCGTCCGGATGCCGCGCTCGAGGCGACCCTCGGCCGATTGCAGGACGCCTTCCCCGGCGCCGCGCGCCTCATGGCAACCCGGCCGCATGGCGCCGGCGACGCGCGCCGCCTCGCCCTTCTCGACCGCACGGCGCGGCGCTTCGCCATCCCGATGCTCGCCACCAACGACGTGCTCTACCATGCTCCGGAGCGCCGCCCGCTGCAGGATGTGGTGACCTGCATCCGCGAGCACGTCACGCTGCTCACCGCCGGAAAGCGCCTGGAAGCCAATGCCGAGCGGCACCTGAAGAACGCCGCCGAAATGGCCCGCCTCTTCCGCGATTACCCGCAGGCGGTGACGGAAAGCCTCGCAGTTCTCGAACGCCTTTGCTTTTCCCTCGACCAGCTCAAATACGTCTACCCGCAGGAATCGATCGGCGACGCGGCCTCGCCGCAGGAGGCACTGGAAAGGCTGACCGAGGCCGGCGCACGCTTCCGCTACCCCGAGGGCGTCCCGGAAAACGTGCGGAAAATTCTCGCCCACGAACTCCGGTTCATCCGCGAGAAGGACTACGCCCTCTATTTCCTCACCGTCCACGACATTGTCCGTTTCGCCCGCGACAAGGGCATCCTCTGTCAGGGCCGCGGCTCGGCCGCCAATTCGTCGGTCTGTTTCTGCCTCGGCATCACCGAGGTCGATCCGACCAAGGCCGCGCTCCTCTTCGAGCGCTTCATGTCGGCGGAGCGCAACGAGCCGCCCGACATCGACGTCGACTTCGAGCACGAGCGGCGCGAAGAGGTGATGCAGTACGTCTTCAACAAATATTCGCGTGAGCGCGCCGGCATCGCCGCCACGGTCATTTCCTACCGTACGCGCTCGGCAGTGCGCGAAGTCGGCAAGGTCTTCGGCCTGTCCGAGGATGCCATCACGGCCCTCGCCTCGACCACCTGGGGCTGGTCGGCGGAAGGCGTGCGCGAGGCGGACGTGCGCCGCGCCGGGCTAGACCCGGCCGAGCGCACCATGCGCCGGGTGCTCGATCTGTCGAAGGAACTGATCGGCTTCCCCCGGCACCTCTCCCAGCATGTCGGCGGCTTCGTCATCACCCGCGACCGGCTCGATGAATCGGTGCCGGTGATGAACGCGGCGATGGAGGACCGCACCCACATCGAGTGGGACAAGGACGATCTCGACGCCGTCGGCATGATGAAGGTCGATGTGCTGGCTCTGGGCATGCTTTCCTGCATCCGCCGCGCCTTCGATTTCATGACCCGGCACTATGGCCATGCGCCGACGCTGGCGACGATCGGCAACGACGATCCGGCGGTCTACGACATGCTTTGCCGGGCCGATTCCCTCGGCGTCTTCCAGGTGGAGAGCCGGGCGCAGATGTCGATGCTGCCGCGCCTCCGGCCGCGCGAGTTCTACGACCTCGTCATCGAGGTCGCGATCGTCCGCCCCGGGCCGATCCAGGGCGACATGGTGCATCCCTATCTCCGCCGCCGGCAGGGCCTCGAAGCGGTGCACTATCCGTCGCCGGCGCCCGAGCACGGCCCGGCCGACGAGCTCAAGCAGGTGCTCGGCCGCACCCTCGGCGTGCCGCTTTTCCAGGAGCAGGCGATGAAGATCGCCATGGAAGCGGCGAAATTCACCGGCGCCGAGGCCGACAAGCTGCGTCGCGCCATGGCGACCTTCAAGCGCTCCGGCACCATCGGGACGTTCCACAAGAAGATGGTCGAGGGCATGGTGCGCCGCGGCTACGAACAGGAATTCGCCGAGCGCTGCTTCCACCAGATCGAGGGTTTCGGCGAATACGGCTTTCCCGAAAGCCACGCCGCCAGCTTCGCCCTCCTGGTGTATGCTTCGGCCTGGCTGAAGTGCCACTACCCCGATGCCTTCTGCGCCGCGCTGCTCAATGCCCAGCCGATGGGCTTTTACGCTCCGGCGCAGATCGTCCGCGACGCCCGCGAACACGGCGTCGAAATGCGCGCCGTCGACGTGAACGGCTCCAACTGGGACTGCACGCTGGAACCCGTGATCAACGAAGAGGGACCCCACCCACCGCGCTTTGCGCGGTCCCCCCTCCCCGTTCCGGGGAGGGATGGCGTCTTCGAAAGGCCGGGAGAATTTGTCCCGGCTCTTGCGACCTCGCCAAACGTCAATCGAAAGCAACTCGCCGGACCAGAGAATGGAACGCAAATCGAGGGCACCATCCCTCCCCGGAACGGGGAGGGGGGACCATGCGAAGCAGGGTGGGTGGGGTCCACCACCGGCTCTGATCCCTTCCGGGGAGAGGGAGTCTTGGGCCGCCTTCATCCCAGCCACGCCGGCATGCGCGACGCCATATTCACCACCCATGCCGTCCGGCTGGGCTTCCGCCAGATCAAGGGCTTCGCCGAGGACGACGCGAAGAAGCTGATCGCGGCGCGCGCCAAAGGCTACGATTCGGTCCGCGACCTGTGGCTGCGCTCCGGGCTGACGCGCTCCGCGATCGAGCGGCTGGCCGATGCCGACGCTTTCCGCTCGCTCGGCCTCGACCGCCGCGAGGCCCTGTGGGCGGCGCGTGAACTGGCCGGCGGCCGGCCGCGCGATCGCCTGCCCCTCTTCGATACGCCCGAGCATGCCGATATCCGCCGCGAGCCCGACTTCGCCCTTCCGGCGATGCCGATCGGCGAGCATGTGGTCAACGACTACCGCTACCTCAGCCTTTCCCTGAAGGCGCATCCGGTTTCGTTCGTGCGCGGCGAACTCGCCGCCCGGCGGATCGTCACCAGCCAGGCGCTGCGCGAATTGCCGGCCGGCCGCCGGGTGAGCGTCGCCGGCCTCGTCCTCGTCCGCCAGCGGCCGGGCACCGCCAAGGGAGTGATCTTCATGACACTCGAGGACGAGACCGGCATCGCCAACACCATCGTCTGGCCGAAGGTGTTCGAGCGCTTCCGGCCCGTCGTGCTCGGCGCCCGCCTTGTGGCGGTGACCGGCCGCATGCAGAGCGCCAGCGGCGTCATCCATGTCGTCGCCGACCGGATCGAGGACCTGACGCCCATGCTCGCCACCCTCTCGGCCGACGCCGGCGACCTCGAGGCGCTGGCCCGCGCCGACGAGGTCGGCAAGGATTCGCTCGATCAGCGCGAGAAGATCGGTCCGCGCTCGCGGCTCGTCCGCCTGATCAAGGAGGAGCCGGGCCTGCTCCGCGACCTCGCCGACTTTTCCGCCCGGAGCGCGCCCGACCCGGTCGCGCGCCATCCCCGCAACGTCCGCTTCTTCCAGGAAAAGACCGATGCCGAACGAAAGCTCGCCGAAGCCTCGGCGAGAGTCATGCCGAAGGGCCGCAATTTCCACTAGGATCGCCCGAATGCGATCCATCCCCTTCGCCCTGTTGCTCGTCCTGCTTCTTCAAAACGCGGTCTTTGCCGCTTCCTCGGTCGCCGATCTGGTCGCCGCCTATCCCGACCAGTTCTCCGCGATCGAGGGGAACGATCTCGTCTGGCGCGACGGCACGCGCATGCCGGTCTCGGACGGCATCGCCGGCAAGGATTTCGACACGCTGCTGGCGAAACCCGACATCGACGACATGTTCGCCATGCCGTACCGGCCCGGGCCGATCGAGGCCAATCCCGCCCTCAACGAGGACCCCGGACGCGTCCGCTACGAGCCGCTCTTCCTCAAGATGTACGGCGATTGCAAGAAGGGCGAGGTCGAGAAACGCCTCCGCCCGGTCGCATGGGTTTCCGGCACGGTGCGCTTCACAAATGTGAACGGCGCCGCCGAACACCTCGCGGCGGTCGTCGCCGACCTGAAGAAACTGCCCGGGGCGCTGACGAAATACCTGGTGCCTTCAGCCGGAACCTTTGTCTGCCGCACGATCGCCGGAACCGACCGCCGCAGCATGCATGCCTATGGCGCGGCGATCGACATCAACACAGCCTATTCCGACTATTGGCTGTGGTCGGCGCCGAAATCGGGCGCGATCCCCTACCGCAACCGGGTTCCGTTCGAGATCGCCGAGGTCTTCGAGCGCCACGGATTCGTCTGGGGCGCCAAGTGGTACCATTACGACACGATGCATTTCGAATACCGGCCAGAACTGCTCGGCATGGCGGGAAAATGACCGGCAGCGGGGGACCAAGGTCCCGTTTCCCCTTGGCGGCGGTCGCTGCTAGACTCGCCGGACGATTGAATCGGCAACGCGGAGGTCACTGACATGGGTGCGACCGGCTGGATCATTCTTGCCATCATCGTCGTCCTCGTCCTGTTCCTGATCGTCGTCTACAACCGGCTGGTCAGCCTCAGGCAGATGGCCAATCAGTCCTGGTCCGACATTTCGGTCCAGCTGAAACAGCGGCACGACCTCGTCCCCAATCTGGTCGAGACGGTGAAAGGCTATGCCGCCCATGAACGCGGCACGCTGGAAGCGGTCGTCAATGCCCGCAACGCCGCGGTCGCCGCCAGCGGTCCCGCCGCCCAGGCGCAGGCCGAGAACATGCTTTCCGGCGCGCTCCGCCAGCTCTTCGCGCTCTCCGAGGCCTACCCGAATCTCAAGGCCAACGAGAACTTCATCCAGCTCCAGAACGAGCTCACCGACATCGAGAACAAGATCGCCGCCTCGCGCCGCTTCTTCAATAATTCGGTGTCCGAATACAACGCCGCCATCCAGCAGTTCCCGGCCGTGCTCCTCGCCGGACCGATGGGCTTCACCGCGCGCACATTCTTCGAGCTCGACGAGAGCGAGCGCGCCGCGGTCAACACGGCGCCGCAAGTGAAGTTCTGACCGGCGGCGTCCGGCGCGCGGGCGGAGGACCGGGGTGCTCGGCTCCTATGGCCTCAAGACCTACATCTGGAACAACCGGCTGAAGTCGCTGCTTTTGCTCGCCGGCTTCCCGGTCCTGCTCCTCCTCGTCTGCTTCGGCTTCGCGCTGCTGATCGCGGCGCTGAACGACCCGACCGTCGGCGACGGCATCGTCGACGCGATCCACCTTGTGCCGAGCCTGATCCCGGTGGCGCTGATCGGCGCGGGCATCTGGTTCGTGATTGCCTGGTTTGCCAATCAGGCCATCGTCGACGCCACCACCGGCGCGCACCGCGTCGAACGGGCGGCCGAGCCGCGAGTGTGGAATCTCCTGGAGAATCTCTGCATCAGCCGCGGCATCACCATGCCGCGCCTGCGCATCATCGATACCGATGCGCGCAACGCCTTCGCCAGCGGCGTCCGCAAGAACCAGTACTCGATCACGGTCACGCGCGGGCTGATCGATTCCCTCAATGACGCCGAGCTGGAAGCCGTGCTCGGGCACGAGCTCACCCACATCGAGAACCGCGACGTTCAGCTGATGGTGATCGCCGCGGTCTTCGTCGGCATCATCTCGCTCGCCGGCGACCTGCTCATCCGCAGTCCCCGCGTGCTCTTCATGGGCGGCGGACGGGGCGGGCGCAGCAGCAGCCGAAGCGAAAAGGGCGGCGGCGGCGCCATCGTCATCATCCTGATCGCCATCGCCATCTTCATCATCGCCCGGCTGCTCGGCCTGACGCTTTCGTTTGCGATGTCGCGGAAGCGGGAATTCCTCGCCGACGCCGGCTCGGTTGAGCTCACCAAGAATCCCGACGCGATGATCTCGGCTCTCCGCAAGATCTCCGGCCATTCGGAGATTCATGCTCCCGCGCAGATCCAGGAAATGTTCCTCGACCATCCGCGCGCCGAAGGACTTTCGGGCCTCTTTTCCACGCACCCGTCGATCGACAGCCGGGTCGAGGCGCTGGAGCGCTACGCCGGCGGGCGCGACATCCCGGAAACGCCGCCTCCACCAGCGGCGGCGGCCATTCCGTCCACAATCGCCCCAGCCGAAGGGGCAGGGCCGCCGATTGGTCTGCCCGGCGGCCCGCCGGCCGAAAAAGGCCCCTGGGGCTAGTTACTGCTTCTGCAGCTGGCCGCGGATTTCGCCATCCGGGTACTTCGCCGTGTGGACGTTGAAGTACCAGAGGCCGTTCTGCAGGTCAGCCGCTTGCTGATCGCTCAGCGTCGAGGTGCCGTTGATCGGGCTGTCGAGGGTGCCGTGGATCGGCACCACCGGCGGCGCCTTGGCGCCTTCCTTGGCCGGGCCGTGGAAATGCGCCGCCGTGGCTGCGCCGGTCAGGCCGCTATACGTTATCGTCCAGGCGATTGTCTTGGCGGCGGTGTCGTAGGTGACATCGGCAACGCCGGTGCCGGCCGAATCGTTCGGCGGCGTTTCGGCCTTGCCGGTCAGCTCGGCCTTGAATTTCAGGGTGTTGGCGAGAGAGGGAGCGGCGGAAAACATCAGCCCGACGGCGGCAGCGGCGAACGCCAGGCGAAGGGAATGGTGCATGACAGGCCTTTCCGTTTTAGCCCCGTCCCACGGGACTCGCTCAACGCTCGCCGCCGATTGTGGTTCCCGCCGTGCTTCACTAAGACTGCCCGGGAAACCGGCGACAACCGCCGAGGAGGAAACATGCAGATCGGCAAGCCCGGCGCGGCGCGCACCGCTATCTGTCAGGCCGAGGCGGACCGTATCCTCGTGCGCGGCCGCGACCTCACCGGCGACCTCATGGGCCGGCTGACCTTCACCGACTATTTCCACCTGCTGATGACCGGACGCGAGCCGGATGCCAACCAGCGCTTCTTCCTCGACCTTTTGCTGGTCGCCATCGCCGAGCATGGCCTGACGCCTACGGCGATTGCGGCGCGCATGACCTATGACGCCGCCCCCGATTCGCTGCAGGGGGCCGTCGCCGCAGGCATCCTCGGCTGCGGCACGGTCATCCTCGGCAGCGCCGCCGTCTGCGGCGAAATCCTCGTCGATGCGGCGAAACGCGTCGACGGCGGCCTGAGCCCCGATGCGGCTGTCACGGCAATCGTTGCCGAAATCCGCGGCCGCAAGGAGAAGATGCCGGGCTTCGGCCATCCGGTTCATCATCCGGTCGATCCGCGCAGCGAGCGCATCCTCGCGCTGGCCGAGGAGAAGAATGCGGTCGGCCGCCATATCGATCTCGCCCGGCGCTTCGTGCCCGCGGTCGCCAGGGCCTGGGGCCGGGCCATGCCGATGAATGTTTCGATGCCCATCGCCGCCTGCCTCCTCGACCTCGGCTTCCCGGCCGCGATGATCAAGGCGATCCCGATTCTCGCCCGCACCGCCGGCCTGCTCGCGCACATCGCGGAGGAGCAGGACAATCCGATTGGCTTCCTCATGGCATCGAAGGGCGAGGACGCCATCGCCTATGACGGCGGCACGCCGTGATCCACGACCCCGAGATCGAGACGCGGCCGTGGACCGGCCAGGCGGTCGCCGACGACGCGCGCTATCGCCGGCAGGTCGCCTCTCTCTTCGAGCGGTCGCGCTTCTATCGCGAGAAACTCTCCGCGGCCGGGTATGAATCCGCCGAGGCGGTTGGCGGACTTGCCGGCATTGCGCAACTGCCCTTCACCGAGAAGGACGAGTTGCGCGCCAGCCGCTCCGAAGCCGACCCGATCGGGACCCACCTGGCCGCGCCGATGGAGCGCGTGATCCGCGTCTTCTCGACCAGCGGCACTACCGGCGCGCCGAGCTACATTCCGCTCACCGCCGCCGACCACGCCGCCTGGGTGCGCATCTCGTCGCGGAGCTACGCGGCATCGGGCCTGAAGGCGGGCGACCGGCTCGTCTCCACCTACAATGCCGGTCCCTTCGTCGCCGGCGTCGGTCTCGACGCCTTTCACGCGCTCGGCCTTTGTCACATTCCCGTCGGCTCCGGCAATACACCGCGGCTGATGGAGGCGGTGCAGCGGCTGAAGGCGGATGCCATCGCGCTGACGCCCTCCTATGCGCTGCATCTGGCCGAGTGGGCGAGGGAACGCGGCATCGACGTGAGGGCCAGCCCGGTCAGCCGCCTGATCGTCGCCGGCGAGCCTGGCGGCGGCGAACCGGCGATGCGCGCGCGCCTGCAGGAAGAGTGGAGCGCCCGGGTCACCGAGGCGATGGGTATCGGCGATATCGCCGCAACGCTCTGGGGGGAATGCGAAGCCCAGGCCGGCATGCATTTCAGCGGACGCGATTTCGTTCACTTCGAACTGATCGAACCGGAATCGGGAAGCCCGCTGCCGCTTGCCGACGGCGCCGAGGGCGAACTGGTCTACACCCACCTGCAGCAGGAGGCGGCGCCGCTCTTGCGCTTCCGCAGCCGCGACCACGTCCGCGTCTGGACCGGTCCCTGTACTTGCGGGCGGACGTCGCCGCGCATCCGCTGCATCGGCCGCACCGACGACATGCTGATCGTGCGCGGCGTCAACGTCTTCCCGACGGCGCTCCGCGAGATCGTCAATGCCTTCGCCCCGGCGGTGAGCGGCGTGATGCAGGTGAGGCCGCGGCGGCAGGGCTTCCGCCAGGATCCGCCGCTGAAGATAGCGGTTGAGCTCGGCGAGGGGACGGCGACCGACTCCGCCGGGCTCGCCGCGCGCATCCGCCAGAGCATCCGCGAAGCCCTGCTCGTCACCACCGAGATCGAGCTATTGCCCTACGGCAAGCTGCCGCGCAGCGACTACAAGTCGAAGCTCGTCGACTGGTCGGAAGCGGCCGGCTGAACGAAAACGGGGCGCCGTGATCCGGCGCCCCGCGACTGGCCGATCGGCCGGAATCGTCAAACAGTGACGAAGGGCTGGTCCTTGACGTATTCGCGGAAGCCGTCGACGGCTTCGTTGATCTTCTTCCAGCTCGGCAATGCCTCCACCCGCTTCAGCCAGGCGAGGATGTTCGGGTAGTCCTTGAACTCGTTGCGGATGACGTGGCCGCTGGTGAGCAGCGCCGCGCCGAAGAAATCGGCGATCGTCATCTGGTCGCCGGTGAGGAACTTGTTGCCCTTGCCGAGCCACACGTCGTTGAGGGTCTTCAGCCATTTCTTGGTGAGGCCCTTGCCCCACTCGATCGTGTGCTTCTGGGCCTCCTCGGTCGGCCGCTTGTGGTGCGGATAGATCTGCGGATAGACGACGTTGTAGGCGTAGTCGCGATAGAAGCCGGTATTGAACCAGTCCATCATCTCGTTGACGCGGGCCCGCTGCTTCAGATCCTTCGGATAGTAGTTGGCGAGATTGAACTTGTCGGCGAGGTATTTCATGATCGACGAGCTCTCCGTCAGGATGAAATCGTCGTCGACCAGCGTCGGCACCAGCCCGTTGGGGTTGAGCTTCAGGTAATCCGGCGTCAGGTGCTCGCCCTTCATGAAATCGAGCACGACATCCTCGATCGGCAGCTTGTTCTCGAGCGCGAACAGGCGGACCGGTCTCGCCGTGTTGGAGACCGGAAAGAAATAGAGCTTCATCATGGTGGTTCCTCCCTTGGGTGGCGCGCTCCGCGCGCCGGCTACTTCGTTGGTTTTGGCTTCTTCGGCGCCGCCGGCGGCGCCTTGATGAAGCGGCGCTGCTTGGCCGACCGGTTGCCCGCCGGGGCTGCCACCCGCGCGGCGTAAGGATCCTTCGGCGAGCGGTCGCCCGACAGGCTCTCGCGGTCGCCGCGGATCAGCTCCTCGATGGCGTCGGCAAGATGGACCTCGCCGATGTTGTAGTCCCCCCGCGCCACCCGGATGTGATGGGCGCGGAGCAGCACCTCGGCGTGGGAACGGCCCGGCGGCGGCTCGAAGCGGAACGAGGCGAGCTCGTAGAGCTGGCCGAGCGGATCGCGGAAGTAGATCGAATCCATGAAACCGCGGTCCTTGACCCCGCTATTGGCGATGCCGCGCTCCGCGAGGCGCGCGACCGCTTGCGAAAAGGTGGCGTGCGAAACCGAGAAGGCGATGTGATGGACGTCGCCGATTTCGGTCGGGTTCGGGGTCGGGTCCGGGACCCGGGTCTCGTTGGTGAAGATCGTGATCAGCCGGCCATCGCCCGGGTCGAAATAGAGATGGCCCTCTTCCGGCACGTCGAGATTGGGCTGGTCGAAGACAAATGGCATGCCGAGCACACCTTCCCAGAAATCGATGGTGCTCTGGCGGTCGGCGCCGACCAGCGTGATGTGATGAACGCCCTGGACCTGCAGCTTCTGCATCAAAAAGAACTCCTCCCTCCGCGCCTGTCTGGGGCTGGGCGCCGATTGTGTCAGAATAGCGAATTCCGGGCGCGAAGTCGCGCCGGCCACTTACGGCTGGTTGCGCATCAAAATGACGCGCCGCGACCAGCCGCTGACCTTGTCTTCGCGCAGGAACGTAAAGAGGCCCGAAAAGCCGATCAGCGCGATGCCGACCAGCGCCACGCCGTCCGGCACTTCCCGGAAGAACAGGGCGCCGAAGACCACGGCCCAGATGATCTGGCTGTATTGCGCCGGCGCCACGCGGTTGGCCGAGACGTTGCGGGTGGCGGCGAGAATGGTGAGCTGGCCGGTGCCCCCGAAGATGCCGACGAGGGCAAGCGGGGCGAGCGCGTCGAGGGACGGCCACACGAAGACCGGGATCATCAGCACGCCGCTTGCGACCAGCGACAGCGTCATGAGTACCCCGACCAGGCTGACGCGGCGCTCGCTGTGGCCGATCATCCGCATGATGATCATGCTGCAGGCACCGGTGATCGCCACCGCCCCGGCGGCAAGATGCCCGAGATGCAGATCGCGAAAGCCCGGCTTCACCACCAGAAGCATGCCGGCAAGGCCTATCGCGACCGCGGAAAGGCGGCGCCAGCCGACCGACTCGCCGAGGAGCGGAATCGAAAGGAGGGTCACCAGCACCGGCGTCAGGAAAATGATGGCGTAGACTTCGGCAAGCGGAATGGTGGTGAAGGCAAAGGTGCTGGCGAGGCCGGCTACGATCCCACAGAAGGCACGCAGGAGGACGCGCTTCGGATGATTCATGCGCCACATGTCGCGCCAGCGCTCGCCGCGCGGGCGCAGGATGAGGATCACGATGAAATTGAAGAGCGTGCCGAAAAAGACGATCTCGGTGATCGGCAGCTTCCCGCCGACGCTCTTGACGAGAGCGTCGCTGGTCGAGAACAGGGCGTAGCTGAGAAAGGCGAGGACGACGCCTTTGTTCATGGATCTTCACCGGAAGGACCGGCAACCTATCCCAGAGGCACCGGCAAGCGCACGGCAAATCGGACGCCGCACCGTCGCATCCACCGGAATTCGGGCGGCGGGAAGGCCAAAAAGGCCGGTCAGGCCTTCACCCGCGCATTGGCGGGGTCATATAGCGGTGCCATGGAAAGGGTGGCCGTAACCCGCTTTGTGGCAACTTCCAGCTCATACCGGCCGCTCTCGAGATATGCGTCGCTCACGCCCGCAGGGTTGCGTACATAGCCAAGGCCCACATTGGCGCCGATCGTGTACCCCCACCCGGCGCTGGCGAGATAGCCGACCGCAACTCCGTCGCGGATGATGGTTTCGCGGCCCGAAAGCAGCACCGCCGGGTCGGCGACCGAAAAGATCGTCAGGCGCTTGCGCAATGGCCCGCCGACCGCCCGTTCAAGGGCCTCCCGGCCCTGGAAAGGCAGGCCGGACTTAAGCTTCACCGCCCAGCCGAGGCCGGCTTCGAACGGATTGTCGTTAGGCGTGATGTCGGCGCCCCACGCGCGATAGGCCTTCTCCAGCCGGAGCGACTCGATGGCGCGGTAACCCGCCGGCACGATGCCGTGCGGCGCGCCAGCCTCCATCAGCCGGTCGAAGACCTTGCCGGTCTCGCCGATCGCCATGTGCAGTTCGTAGCCGAGTTCGCCGACATAGGTGATGCGGATGGCGCGAACCCGCGTGCCGGCGATGTCGATCTCGCGCACGTTTGCGAACGGGAAGCCGGCGTTGGAGACATCCGCACCGGTAACCGCCGCCAGCACGTCGCGGGCCCGCGGCCCCATCAGCGAGAGCGTGCCGAACGCCTCGGTCACGTCGGTCAGCGCCGCGTCGAGCTCGGCGGGCGTGTTCTGCCGGATCCACGCGAGGTCGTGGGTGCGGAAGCCGGTGCCGGTGACGATGTAGTAGCGATCTTCCGCCAGGCGGGCGAGGGTCAGGTCGCATTCGATGCCGCCGCGCGAATTGAGCATCTGGGTGTAGACCACGCGACCCGGCGGACGGGTCACGTCGTTGGCGCCGATCCACGAGAGCGCCTTTTCGGCATCGCGACCGCGCATCTCGTACTTGGCGAAGGATGACTGGTCGAAGACGGCAACGCCCTCGCGCGCAGCGCGGTGCTCGCCGCCGACCGCATCGAACCAGTTGCCGCGCCCGAACGAGTAGACATCGCGCGCTTCGCTCCCCGCCGGCGCGAACCAGTTGGCCCGCTCCCAGCCGAGCTTGGAACCGAACACGGCGCGCCGCGCCTTGAGGCGCTGGTAGAGCGGCGAGACGATGCGCGGCCGTCCGCTCTCGTATTCCTCCAGCGGGAAGGCAACGGTGTAGTGCTTGCCATAGGCCTCGAGCGTGCGCTCGCGCGTCCACGCATGGTCGGCGTGGAGACCGGCGAAGCGGCGGATATCGACCACCCAGAGGTCGAGCGGCTGCTCGCCCGAAGCCACCCAGGACGCCAGCACCCAGCCGGCTCCGCCGCCCGAGGCGATGCCGAAGGCGTTGAAGCCGGTACCGACGAAGAAGCCGCGCACCTCCGGTGCCTCGCCGAGGATGAAATTGCCGTCGGGGGTGAAGGATTCCGGCCCGTTGATCATCTGCTTGATGCCGGCATCGGCCAGCGCCGGGATGCGGGCGAGCGCCTGCTCCAGGTGCTGGCCGAAATGATCCCAGTCGTCGTCGAGCAGCTGGAACTCGAACTTTTCCGGCACGGTGTCGGTCCACGCCTTCGGATCGGGCTCGTAGCCGCCAAAGACGAGGCCGCCGACCTCCTCCTTGAAGTAGGTCCGCCGGTCGGGATCGCGCAGCGTCGCCATTCCCGGGTCTATGCCTTCGATCTTCTCGGTGATGACGTACTGGTGTCGCACCGGCTGCAGCGGGACGCTGACCCCGGCGAGCGCCGCGATCTGCCGCGACCACATCCCGGCGGTGAGCACGACCTTGTCGCAGGCGATGCGGCCTGCGCTCGTCAAAACGGCGACGACCCGCCCGTCGGCGATGTCGAAACCGGTGCAGGCAATTCCCTCGTGCAATTTGGCGCCGTGCAGGCGCGCGCCCCGGGCGAGCGACTGGGCGATGTCGGAGGGGCTGGCTTGGCCGTCGGAGGGCAGAAGCGTCCCGCCGACCAGGTCGTCGACGGTGAGCAGCGGCCACATCGCCTTCACGTCGGCCGGCGAGAGGAGATGCATTTCGAGGCCGAAACTGTGGGCGGTGGTCGCCTGGCGGCGGAATTCGGTCCAGCGCTCGGCGTTGCAGGCGAGCCGCAGGCACCCGGTCTCCCGCCACCCGGTGGCGAGGCCGGTTTCCGCCTCGAGCTTCTTGTAGAGGTCGACCGAATAGCGCAGCACCTGCGTGATCGAGGCCGACGAGCGCAACTGGCCGACGAGGCCGGCGGCGTGCCAGGTCGAGCCGCCGGTAAGCCGGCCCTGCTCGATCAGCACCACGTCCGCCTTGTGGTCGCGGGCGAGATGATAGGCGGTGGAGCAGCCGATGATGCCGCCGCCGATCACCACCACTTCGGCATGCGCCGGCAGCCCGCTCATGATCGGCTCAATCGGTCTTGGTGGTGAATCTCGAATAGGCCCGCGCGAAGCGGTCCATGTAATCGAGCGTGTAGGCGGCGAAGTCGTAGTCGAGCGACGAATGGATCTCGGAGACCATGCTCCACATCGCCTCGCGCAGCAGCGAGGCGCATTTCATGGCGCTGTAGCCGAGGCGAAGCGCCGCGTCGGGAGCCCGGCCGTAGTAGGTGGCGAGCATCCACTCTTCCTCCTCGGGGCTGAACGAATTGTTCGAGGCGAGGTTGGAGAGGTCGAAGAGCGGCGAGTTGAAACCCGCATAGTCCCAATCGATCAGCCAGACGCGCTCGCCGTCGTCGATGAAATTACCGGCGAGCAGGTCGTTGTGGCCGAAGACGAGATCGACCGGGCCAACCGCAAGCTCCAGTCCGGCCGCGGCATCGACCAGATCGGCCAGCCGCGTCTCGTGCCGGCTCTTCGCCGCGGCCAGCGTGTGGGCGTAGTCGCGGATGACGTGGAAGACCCAGAAGGCGAGGACCGGACCGCAGATATGCAGCGGCAGTACGCGATGCACCCGCTTGATCAGCGGCAATATCTTGGCGAGGCGGTGGGGATCGCGGATATCCGCCGGCGCGCAGGTGCGCCCCTCGACGTAGCGCATCACCATCATGCCGGGTTCGCTGTGCACGACCTCGGGCGAGATGCCCGCATCGAACGCCGCCTTGCTCGCGGCGAGTTCGTTGAAGCGCATGATCTGGTGGACTGGAATGTCCGAGCCGACGCGGACGACGAAGCGCCGTCCGGCGTCCGTCACCACGAAGTTGACGTTGGTGATGCCGCCGCTCAGCCGCTCGGGTGCAACCTTGGTCTTCCAGATCGGGAGACGGGCCACCGTCTCCGCCCAGTCGCGACCGGGATCGCTGTCGTTCATGCCACGCTCACCCGCCGCCGGCCTCGAATGCGCGCCGCGGGAAACGGCCGGCGCCTGGAATACGCCGGCCGGGCATTCAGGCCGCGTCCTTGACGCTCGGCAGGCCGGCCAGCGCCATGGCGAGCTCGCCCTCGTCGTAGTCGATGTCCTTCAGCTTGCCGGCGGCATAGTCCATGTAGGCCTGCATGTCGAAGTGGCCGTGGCCGCAGAGGTTGAAAAGGATGGTCTGCGACTTGCCTTCCTCGCGGCAGCGGATCGCCTCGTCGATGGCGCCCTTGACGGCGTGGTTGGCTTCCGGCGCCGGCACGATCCCTTCGGTGCGCGCGAACTGCACGCCGGCTTCGAAAACCGCGGTCTGCTTGTAGGCGCGGGCCTCGATCAGGCCGAGCTGCTTGATGTGGCTGACCATCGGCGCCATGCCGTGGTAGCGCAGGCCGCCGGCGTGGAAGCCGGGCGGAATGAAGGTCGAGCCGAGGGTGTGCATCTTGACCAGCGGGGCGAGATGGCCGGTGTCGCCGAAGTCATACGCGTATTTGCCGCGGGTCAGGCTCGGGCATGCCGCCGGCTCGATCGCGATGATCCGCATCTTGCGGCCGCCGCGGAGCTGGGCGCCGAGGAAGGGGAAGGCAATGCCGGCAAAGTTCGAGCCGCCGCCGGTGCAGCCGATGACGATATCCGGGTAGTCCCCCGCCATCTCCAGTTGAGCCATCGCCTCCTGGCCGACGATCGTCTGGTGCAGGAGGACATGGTTCAGGACCGAGCCGAGGGCGTATTTCGTGTCGGCGCGGGGCGCCGCGACTTCCACGGCTTCCGAGATGGCGAGACCGAGCGAGCCGAGGTGGCCCGGGTTCTTCGCCAGCGCCGCGCGGCCGGTTTCGGTCTCGTTGGACGGCGAGGCGATGCAGCGGGCGCCGTAGGTCTCCATCAGCGCCCGCCGATAGGGCTTCTGGTCGTAGGAGATGCGCACCATGAAGACCTCGACCTCGAGGCCGAAGACGGTGCCGGCGAAGGCGAGCGAAGAGCCCCACTGCCCGGCGCCGGTCTCGGTTACCAGCCGCTTCACCCCGGCTTCCTTGTTGTAGAAGGCCTGCGCCACGGCGGTATTGGGCTTGTGGCTGCCGGCGGGCGAGACGCCCTCGTACTTGTAGTATATCTTCGCCGGGGTCTTCAGCGCAGCCTCGAGGCGGCGCGCGCGATAAAGCGGCGACGGACGCCACTGGCGGTAAACCTCGCGCACCGGCCCCGGAATCTCGATCTCGCGCTCGGTCGAAACCTCCTGGCCGATCAGCGCCATGGGGAAGAGGGGCGCCAGATCGTCCGGCCCGATGGGCTTCAACGTGCCCGGGTGGAGCGGCGGCGGCAACGGTGACGGCAGGTCGGCGGCAAGGTTGTACCAGACCTTCGGCATCCGGGCTTCGTCGAGCAGATACTTCACGGAATCGGCCATTTTCCCCTCCCACACGCGCCTCTGGCGCCAACGCTACGGAACATTCCGCTGAAAATCCATCATGGCGGCTGTGACCGATGTCACAGGTCACATGCCAAAGGCTTTCCGCCCCAGCTTGCCGAGGAGAACCATGTCCCGCCGGGCCTCCTCGACCGTGTTGAGCGTGGCGGCCTCACCGGCGATGGCTGCATGCCAGGCGCGCAGCTCCTCGACGAAGGCTTCGCCATAGGACGCCCGGTGGACGACCGTTTCCGCGTGATGCCCGCTCGACCGCTTTTCGGTCAGCACCGTCTGCTGGTGGTTGAGATAGGGCGAGGGAAAGACGAGTTCGTAGATGCGGTCATCGAAGTGGAGCGTCACGCGCTCGGTGTAGTCGGCGAGTTTCGGGACGGCGAGGTGGAACACGGTCCACAACCCGTCGTTCGGGCTCAGCCGGATCGCCCCCTGCCCGCCGCTGCCGCCGGCATAGACCGCCGCTCCCGCAACCTCGCCGGTCTCCACCCCCATCGCGTCGAGGAGGCCATGAACCAGGTTGACGTCATGGACCATGCTCGAGCAGTAGGGGCCGGCAAAGCCGCGTATCTGCACCGGCGACGGGCGCCCGCCAAGGGCGCGCCCGATCTGCTCGGCGCGCCGCGACGCGCCTTCCGTGACGAGCTCCGCCGGCACGTCGTCGCCGGCGAGGAAATCACGGTGCGCGACGAACGGCCATGAGTCGGGATCGTTGACCTCGACCGAGACCATGCGGAGGCGGTTGCCCTCGCCCGCTACCATGTCGCGGAGCAGCCGCCACGACGGATCGAAGCGCTTCATGTAGCCGACCTGCATGACGCGTTTGGCGCGGTCGCGCGCCGCCGCCACCCGGTCCGCATCCTCCGGCGCGTAACAGAGCGGCTTTTCCGAGAAGACGTGCAAGCCGCGGTCGAGCGCCGCCACCGCGAGGTCGGCATGGTAGCTGTCGGGCGTGGCGATCAGCACCGCGTCGAGCTTCTCCGCCAGGAGAGCCTCGGCGGTGGCAAAGGTCGGGACGTTCCAGCGGCGCGTGATGTGATCGCGCACCTTCGCCGACGGATCGGCCAGGCCGCGCACGCGGAAGAGCGCCGGCAGGTTGAGAAGGTTGGGCAAATGCTCGACCTGGGCGATCAGGCCGCCGCCGATGATACCGACTTCGATCATGGGAATTGCCTCTACGGGTCGATGCTGAAGCCGGCCAGCAGGGCGAGCCGCGCCAGGTTGGAGAAGCCGAGCCGGGCGTAGGTAAGCGGGTGCGCCTTCGCCGGATCCTGTTCGGCCTCCGCGACCAGCCAGCCGGCATAGCCGGCATCGTGCAGGATCTTCAGGATCGTCGCGTAGTCGATGAAGCCGTCGCCGGGAACGGTGAAGACGCCGTCCAGCACCGCCTGCATGAAGCTCTCGTCCTTGCCGCGCGCCGCCGCCAGCACGTCCTTCCGGGCGTCCTTGCAGTGCACATGGACAATTCGCCCGGCGTGGCGCTTGGCGAGGGCAACCGGGTCGCCGCCGGAGAACAGCGAGTGGCCGGTGTCGTAGAGCAGGCCGACCGCCGGGCCGGTCGACGCCATCATGCGATCGACCTCGCCGTCGGTTTCGACGATTGTGCCCATGTGATGATGGAAGGCCATGCGCACCCCGAACCCGGCCATCTTCTCGGAGAGCGCCGTCAGCTTCTTGCCGTAGGCGGTCCAGTCAGCGTCCGGCAGTTTCGGGCGCCGCGAAATCGGCGCGAAGAGATCGCCTTCCGAGCGGCCGGACGTATCGGCGTAGACGACATATTGGCAGCCGAGATCGCGGAGCAGCGTCATGTGCGGCAGGATCGCGTCCCACTCGGCGCTGAGGTCCTTTTCGAGGATGCGCCCGTCGTACCAGCCCGAAACGAGCACCAGATCATGCCGCTTGAGGAGCGGCCCGAGCTCCCTCGCGGTCTTCGGGAACTTGAAGCTCATCTCGGTTCCGGCGAACCCGGCCTGCCGGGTTTCGCTGAGGATTGTCTCGACCGTGGTGTCACCGCCGAGCGAAGGCAGGTCGTCGTTGCTCCAGGTGATCGGATTGATGCCGAGGCGCACAGCCATTTTTGCTTCTTTCTTGGTAGGGATGCGACCCCTGCTATCTGGACATGGAACAAACCTTCTGTAAAGTTTCGCTCCTGGAACGGACATTCTACCGCGGTCGCCGGAATCGCGGTTGCCGGGATGTCGGGGGCATAGCCGCATGGCAGGCAAGCGTCAGGTCGTCGTCCACGAGGACGACATTGGCATGAACCATGGCGCCAACCTCGCCTTTGCGGATCTTTCCGAGCGTGGAATCTGCACTTCGGGCGCCGTCATGGTGCCCTGTCCATGGTTCCTTGAGATCGCTGAGATGCAGGCCAAGAACCCGCGCCTCGACATCGGGGTACATCTCGTTCTCACGTCGGAATTCAGGAACTACCGCTGGCGGCCGTTGACCGGCGCCTCGCCGGCCTCCGGGCTGGTCGACGGCGATGGCTATTTCTGGCGCACCGCGCAGGAGACGCGCGCCCACGCCCACATCGACGCCGTGGAAGCCGAACTGCGCGCCCAGGTCGCGGCAGCGAAGGCGGCCGGCATCGACATCACCCACATCGACGGGCACATGTTCACCGTCCTCTGCCCGGAATACATCGACATCTACGTCCGCCTCGGTCGCGAGGAGAACGTGCCGGTTCTCCTGGTTCGCCAGGACGCCGCCTACGGCAACATGGTGGAAGGTCCTGAGGTCAGCGCCGCCGTGGCGGAAGCGGAAGGCGCCGGTCGCCCGGTCTTCGACATCGTGCTGGAAACGCCGTGGCGGCGAGGCGCCTCGGTCGAGAGCGACTACCAGAGGCTTCTCGACCGCATCCCGCCGGCCGGCCTTGCCTACATGGCGCTGCACTTCAACGCGCCGGGCGAGATCGAAGCCATCGCGGCTCACGAAAAGGGCATCCGCCCGGCCGAATATGCGCTCTTCCGGAGCGGCTTCATCACAGAGCGCCTCGCGGCAATGAACTGCGAGACGATCGGCATGCGCTTCCTGCGCGACCGGATGCGGAGCGCCAAAGGCTCCGCCAAATCCGCGGCGGCACGGGGACGCATGGCTTGAAATCCCGCTCCTCTGCGCGTTTAATTTTCTTGAACGCGCCAAGGGAGCAGCGTCCGGCCGTGAATCCGGCAGGCCAGGCGCCGAGCGTATCGCCGGAACGGAGGGCATCGATGATCGCCAAGTTTGGAATGCGGGCGGTGAGGGCAGGCGCCATGGCGCTCGGCCTCAGCGCCGCACTCGCCGCCGGGTCGGCTTTCGCCGCCGCCAAGACGGCCAAGGACGTCCACATCATCTTCATCACCCACGGCCAAGCCAACGACGTCTATTGGTCCGTGGTCAAGAACGGCGTGCAGGCCGCGCAGGCGGTTATGGGCGCCAAGGTCGACTATCACGCGCCCGAGACCTTCGACATGGTGGCGATGGCCCACCTGATCGACGCCGCCGTCGCCGAGAAGCCGGACGCGATCGTGGTCTCGATCCCCGACGCCGACGCGCTGAAGAAGCCGATCATGGACGCCAAGGCGGCCGGCATTCCGATCGGCGTCATCGACAGCGGCCAGGACCAGGTTCACGACTGGGGCCTCGACCTCTGGGTCGGCGGCGGCTCGGAATACGATAACGGCGTCCATGCCGGCGAGATCATGGGCAAGGCGGGCGTGAAGCACACGGTCTGCGTCAACCATGAAGTCGGCAATGTCAGCCTCGACGATCGCTGCCGCGGCTTCAAGGACGGCCTCGCCAAGAACGGCGGCGCCACATCCGACGTGCTGCCGGCCTCGATGGACCCGACTGACACCTCGACCCGCGTCGAGGGCTATCTCTCGGCCCACCCTGACACCGACGCCCTCCTCGCGCTCGGCCCGGCGGCGGCGGCCCCGATCATGCAGCGCCTCGCCCAGATGGGCGTGCAGGACAAGATCAAGATGGGCACCTTCGACCTGTCGCCGGAAGTCCTCGAGGCCATCGACCAGGGCAAGCTGATGTTCGGCATCGACAGCCAGCAGTACCTGATGGGCTACCTGCCGGTGGTATTCTTCACCATGAAGGCGCTGTACGGCACGCTGCCCACCGCCGACGTCATGACCGGGCCGGCCTTCATCATGAAGGGCGACGCGGCCAAGGTGCTCGACCTCAGCAAGCAGGGCATCCGCTAGGACTTCGGGTGGGCCGGCGGATCATTCCGCCGGCCCGCCGTCTTTCTCTCAGAGGCAGGGGCCGGCAGCCGGATGGCGCTCGCGATCGATGAACGACTGAGACCGACCTCGCGGCTGACCCGTATCCTTCGCCGGCCGGAACTGGGCGCCCTCTCCGGCACCGTCCTCATCATCATCGTCTTCGCGGTGGTCGCCGGCCACACCGGCCTGTTTACCTCGCGCGGCATCGTCAACGTCCTGCAGATCGCGGGCGAGCTCGGCATCCTCGCCTGCGCCGTCGCCCTGCTGATGATCGGCGGGGAGTTCGACCTTTCGATCGGCTCGACCATCGGCTTCGTCGGCGTGGTCATCGGCATGGGCGTCACCGTCCTCCACCTGCCGCTCTGGGCGGCGATCCTGATCGCCTTCGCCTTCGCCGTGCTCATCGGCTACGTCAACGGCATCCTGCTGATCAAGACCGGCCTGCCCTCGTTCATCGTCACTCTCGCGGCGATGTTCTTCCTCCGCGGGATCACGCTGGCCGTGACCCGCAGCGTCACCGGCCGCACGCAGATCCCGTACATCACCAAGGACTCCGGCGACGCCTGGTACGTCGAGATCTTCTCAGGCACGGCCCTGCAAGGGCTCTATCGCTGGCTGGCGTCGGCCGGAATCATCGGCATGCGGCCGGACGGCGCCCCCGACGTCGCCGGCGTTCCGGTCTCGGTGATCTGGTGGCTGCTGCTCACCGCCATCGCCACCTGGGTCCTTCTCAACACCCGCTTCGGCAACTGGATCTTCGCGGCCGGCGGCGACCCCAACGCGGCACGCAATGTCGGCGTGCCGGTCGGCCGGGTGAAGATCATCCTCTTTATCCTGACCGCGCTCGCCGGGACCCTGCTCGCCACCATCCAGGTGCTCTCGGTCGGCTCCGCCGACACCCTGCGCGGCACCCAGAAGGAGTTCGAGGCGATCATCGCCGCCGTCATCGGCGGCTGCCTGCTCACCGGCGGCTACGGCTCGGCGATCGGCGCCGCCTTCGGCGCGCTCATTTTCGGTCTGGTCCAGATGGGCATCTTCTACACCGGCATCGACACCGACTGGTTCAAGGTCTTCCTCGGCTCGATGGTGTTGATCGCGGTGCTCTTCAACAATTTCGTCCGCCGCAAGGCAACGGAGGCGAAATGAGCGGCACCGGTCCCGTCATCGAGCTCCGCCACGTTTCCAAATACTTCGGCTCGGTGCGGGCGCTCGAGGACATTTCCCTTTCGGTTCGCAGCGGCGAGGTCCTCTGCCTCCTCGGCGACAACGGCGCCGGCAAGTCGACGCTGATCAAGATCCTTTCCGGCGTCCACCGTCCCGACAACGGCGAAATGCTGCTCGACGGCAAGCCGGTCGCCTTCGCCTCGCCGCGCGAGGCGCTCGATCGCGGC
>JBBQGL010000001.1:0-103200 GCA_038323025.1 Hyphomicrobiales bacterium | reverse complement strand
TGGGTGCGCGGCATCGCGGCTCTCGTTCCGTTCTCTACCAGCGGTAATGCGAGAAGGCGCGGTTGGCTTCCGCCATCCGGTGCGTATCTTCGCGTTTCTTCACGGCATTGCCGCGATTGTTGGCGGCGTCCATCAGCTCGCCGGAAAGCTTCTCGGTCATCGTCTTTTCGTTGCGGCCGCGCGCCGCGATCAGCAGCCAGCGGATGGCCAGCGCCTGGCGGCGGTCGGTCCGCACCTCGACCGGGACCTGGTAGGTCGCACCGCCGACGCGGCGCGAACGCACCTCGATCTGCGGCATGACGTTGTCGAGCGCCGAGCGGAAGATGCCGAGCGGATCCTGCTTGGTCTTGCCCTCGATGATCTCGAAGGCGCCGTAGACGATAGCCTCGGCGACCGACTTCTTGCCCTCGTGCATGACCGAGTTCATGAACTTGGTCACGACCTCGTTCTTGTACTTCGGGTCCGGAGTGATCTCGCGCTTTTCGGCGCGGTGGCGGCGGGACATCTCTTGTTCCTCGATCGTCTTCAGTAGGCCGGGCAGGTCGTGATGATCTGCGCGCAGCTCATTTCGGCCGCTTGGCCCCGTACTTCGAGCGCCGCTGGCGACGGTCCTTGACGCCCTGGGTATCGAGCACGCCGCGCAGGATGTGGTAGCGCACGCCCGGCAGATCCTTGACGCGGCCGCCGCGGATCATCACCACCGAGTGTTCCTGAAGGTTATGGCCTTCGCCCGGGATGTAGCCGATGACCTCGAAGCCGTTGGTGAGCCGGACCTTCGCCACCTTGCGCAGCGCCGAGTTCGGCTTCTTCGGCGTGGTCGTATAGACGCGCGTGCAGACGCCGCGCTTCTGCGGACTCTCCTGCATGGCCGGCACTTTGTTGCGCTTGATCGGCGCGACACGCGGCTTGCGGATGAGCTGGTTGACCGTCGGCATCTTTGACCCGCTACCTCTAATCCACGAAAGCGAAAGCGCCCTGCCCGCGTTATGCGGAGGCGCTCACCTCGACAGCGGACCACGGCTCGCGCCGCGATCATGTCCTCTTCAAATCGTCTAACCGTCTGAAGCGGCCAGCGTTTAGGTCTTCTTTATCGACGGCTTGGCGCCGTTTGACGAAAAGACCTACCACCTGCCCGAAAGCGCGCGGAACTTAGGGGCTGCGCTCGCGCTCGTCAACCCCTTGCGCCGGTGATTTTCCGGCCCCGCCGGGCTTGGACGCCGGTACCAGCTTTTCCGCCTTTCCGGGCCCCGCTTGGATCACGCCTTGGCCTGCGCCGCAAGTACCTCTTCGCGCAGCTGCTTCCGCTTGATCTTGCCCATATCGGTGCGCGGGATCGAAGACACCCGCCGAATCGTGCCTGGCGCCTTGTCGGCGAGCTTGTGCCGGCAGAAGGCGAGGAGTTCCTGCTCGTTGAAGGCACCGTCGGTAACCACGACGGCGCAGATCTCGTCGAGTCCGGTCCGGGTCGGTATGCCGAAGGCCGCGGCCTCCTTGACGCCCGGGCGCTCCGCCAGGACCCGCTCGATCAGGTCGGGCGCAACGATGGAGCCGCCACGGTTGATCACCTCCGCCGATCGGCCGGTGACGATGACCAGCCCATCCTCCCGGATCGTCCCGATGTCGCCCGGATAGAACCAGCCGTCGCGGTAAAGCAGGCTGTTGTCGGGGTCGTTGACGACATAATGCGCCTGCTCGTCCGAGCGCACCCGGAAGATGCCCTCCTTGCCAGGCGGAAGGGGCCTGTCCTCCTCGTCCACCGCTTCAAGCGTCACCCAGGGCACCACGTAGCCCGCGGCGCCCTCGATCGCGGCGAGAGCCGAGCCCGGCGCGTGCGAAATCGAGCCGGCCTCGGTCGAGCCGTAGCCGAACAGCACGTTCTGGCAAAGGCGGGCGCTGGCCTCCTTCAGGAGGGGTCCCGGAATCTTGCTGCCGCCGACGATCAGCGTACGCAGCGTAGGCGGCGGGCGGGCGTCGCCGAGCGCCTGCAGCAACACCTGCAGCTGGAAGACCGCGACGATGAGCATGTCGAGATTGAACATGCGGGTCAGGTGCAGCGCGTCGGCGGGTTGCGTCGCGTAGGCCGCCACGCCGCCGCTGGCGAGGGCGCCGATGGTGGCCATGTAGCCGCCGAGGGTCGAGAATCCCATCAGGCAGAGCTCGCGGATCCCGCCGATGGACCCGCCGCCGTGGGTCAACGAGGCGTGTCCCAGTCGGCGCTCGAGAATCGCCGAGGTAAAGCCGGTGCTCTTCGGGACGCCGGTCGTGCCGGACGAAAAGATGACCCGGATGACGGCGTTTTCGTCGGGGAAGCCGGGGAGCGCCAGGAGCCGGGCGAAATCCGGCGGCGTTGCCGGATCGATCAGGAACCAGTCCTCGTCCACGGCGATCAGGCGCAGACCGTCCGGGTGCTTGGCATATCCGTCGACAAGGATCGCGTCGGGCACGAGGCCGGACATCTGCACGTTGAAGCTCGTCTGTACCGATGCCGAGACCATGCCCCGAAGCCCAAGCGCCACGATCAGCACCGCGTGGTGAAACGGATTGCGGACGTCGATCGCGACCAGCGCGCCTTTTTGCAGGCCTGTGTCCGCCAGCCGGTCGGCGGCGGCGAGGACCGCCTTGGCCAGCATTCCATAAGTCGCGACGCCGCCTGTAAACGCAACGGCTGGCTCTTCCTGGCGCAGGCGCGCCTGGAAGATGATCAGCTTCCCGAAATCCATGTCGTCCGATGCTCCCGTTCGGCCCCGCGGTTCCTATTCAACAGCGATACCGGAGGCGGAGGCAACCCACCGATGCCATTGTGCAACGGTCGGATTCTAAAATCGCCGTCGCTACCGAGGGGCGGTTGATCCTCCGAACTGTTGGTCTCATCCTGTCCTGGGCAATCGGGATTCTATTTCGTGCGCAAGGAATTACTGGCGGCAACCGCCCTCAGCTCGGCAACGTTCGCCCTCTGGAGCGGACAGGCTGTCGCTCAGCCAACATTCGAATGGGCAGGCCCCTATGTCGGGGGTTCGGTGGGCGTGGCGGCGGGCGCCGGTCCAGCCACGTTCTCATTCCCTGACAGCAGCGGGGCAAGCTACGGCGTCTTCTTCACCGGCAACGTCCCGCATTTTGACGGCGCATTGGACTCCCTGACGGCCTACACGCCCTGGCCGACCAGCGCAGGTCTCGGCGATGCCGGCCTCGTTGGCACCCTCAACGCCGGCTACAACTTCCAGATGGGCGGACTCGTCTTCGGCCTCGAAGGCGATGCCACCGTTTTCGGCAGCCACTCCGCGTGGAATTGGCACCTGACCGAGCCCGGCGGCAACACACGCATCAGTGACCTCTCCGTCAACGGCGGACTGGACTCCCTTTTCACTATCAGGCCGCGCGTCGGCATCGCGGTGGACCGCCTGCTGATGTACGGAACCGGGGGCCTGGCTCTCGGGCAGGCGTCCCTGCAGACCTCCGCCAGCCTCGACCAAGATGCCGGCAAGGGTGTCGCGAACTGGTCCGGCAGCAACTCGGGCTGGAAGAGCGGCTTCGTAGTGGGAGCCGGGGCGGAGTATGCTCTCACGGCCCGCACGACGTTCAAGCTGGAGGGGCTCTACTACGACCTTGGCAGCATGAGCGCCACGGCAACCGGTCAGGGATCCTGGAAAGGCACTCCGGCTAGCGTCGAGCCGTACACGGCAACGATCAAGCTCACCGGAACCATCGTCCGCGCCGGCCTGAACGTTCACTTCTAGAACGCCCGGACGGGCGCTGTTGTTTGTGGCGGCCGGGTCGCCTAGACATCCCCTTGCGCGCCTCTGCTGTTTCCGAACCTCCGGTTGCCCATGGACGCAACGCCCGATCTTCCGGCGATCAGCCCGACCGATGTCGCCCGCGCGCGCATGGCGGTTTCCATCGCGTTTGTGCTTCTCGGCCTCGCAACCGGCGTCTGGGCGGTGCACATCCCGATCATCCAGGCCCGGCTCGGCATCGATGCCGCCACGCTCGGCTTTGCGCTCTTCGCCATGGCGAGCGGGGCCGTCATCGCGATGCCGGTAACCGGGTGGGCGGTCGGCCGCTTCGGCTCCCGCCTTCCGACGACCGTCCTCATGCTGTCCTTCCCTATCTTTTTTACCCTGCCGATCCTCTCCGGCAGCGTGGTCTTCCTGTTCGGCGCGATGGTCCTCTTCGGCGCGACCATGAGCGCGCTGGACGTCGCGGGAAACGTCCAGGCGTCGGAAGTCGAGCGCGCCCGAGGGCGGCCGACAATGTCGTCGTTCCACGGGTTCTACTCGGTCGGTGGGCTGATCGGCGCCGCCATCAGCGCCGGCATCGTCAGCGCCGGCTTCGGCGATGGCCGCGGCGCCGCCGCAGCCGCGGTCCTCTTCCTGATCACCGCAGGCCTGGCCGTCCGCCACCTCTACCCGAGCGAACGGCCGATCTGGTCCGCCGGCCCGCGCTTCGCTTTCCCCAGCCGTTCTGTCGTGAGCCTCGGAGCAATCGCATTCCTGTGCTTTGCGATCGAAGGGGCCATCGGCGACTGGAGCGCGCTGTTTCTGTCGACGGTGAAGCTCGCCAGCGCCTCGGCCGCAGCCATCGGCTTCGCCCTCTATTCGTGCGCGATGGCCTTCTGCCGCCTCGCCGGCGACTGGGTGGTGTCGAGGCTGGGCGGGAGGGTGACCGTGGTACTCGGCGGCGGCCTGATTGCCCTTGGCATGGCGATCGCCATCCTCTCGCCCTGGGCCCTGGTCTGCTCCGTCGGGTTCGGCATGGTCGGCATCGGGGCCGCCAACGTAGTCCCGGTCGTCTTCAGCGCCGCCTCGCGCGCGCGCGGCGTCACGCCGAGTTACGCGATCGCCGCGGTGACGACGCTCGGGTATTCCGGGTTCATGATCGCGCCGCCGCTGATCGGCATGATCTCTAACGCCGCCGGATTGTCACTGGGCCTCTGGGTGGTCGCGATTGGCGGCGTCATCGTCGCCACCATCGCCGCGTCGAGGCAATGGTCGCGCTGACGTAACCTGGGGCCGTCGGGACAAGTGGCCGGGCCTGAACGGCAGCTTCGAGCCAAAAAAGAAAAGGGCCGTCCCGAGGGACGGCCCTTTGGCATTCATGGGCGAGGCGCGGAACTATTCCGCCGCGCTGGTCAGTTCCGGCACGGAGGCCGCGGCTGCGTCGGCGGCTTCCTTCGCCTCCCGCTTCCGCTCCTCGAGGATCAGGTCGTCGCGGTGGGTGGCGACCTGACGGATGCGCGTGACCATGCTGCCGGTGCCCGCCGGGATGAGGCGGCCGACGATGATGTTTTCCTTCAGCCCTTCCAGCGGATCGACCTTGCCCTGGACCGCCGCCTCGGTGAGGACGCGGGTGGTCTCCTGGAACGAGGCCGCCGAGAAGAACGACCGCGTCTGCAGGCTCGCCTTGGTGATGCCGAGCAGGATCGGCACCGCCTCCGCGGGCTTCTTGCCTTCGTCCTTCATCTTCTCGTTGATGACGTCGAACTCGAGCGCGTCAAGCTGTTCGCCCGGGAACATGTCGGTATCGCCGGCGTCGGTGATTTCCACCTTCTGCAGCATCTGGCGAACGATCACCTCGATGTGCTTGTCGTTGATCAGCACGCCCTGCAGCCGGTAGACGTCCTGGATTTCGTTGACGAGGTAGGCCGCGAGCGCTTCCACGCCCTTGACCGCCAGGATGTCGTGCGGAGCCGGGTTGCCTTCGACGATGTAGTCGCCCTTCTCCACGGTGTCGCCTTCCTGAAGATGGAAAGGCTTGCCCTTGGCGATCAGGTACTCGATCGCCTCGGCGCCCTCCTCCCGCGGCTCCAGGATGATCCGGCGCTTGTTCTTGTAGTCGCGACCGAAACGGATCGTGCCGTCGATCTCGGCGATGATGGCGTGATCCTTCGGACGACGCGCCTCGAAGAGCTCCGCCACCCGCGGCAGACCGCCGGTGATGTCGCGCGTCTTGGCACTTTCCATCGGGATACGCGCGATCACGTCGCCCGCCTTGACCTCGGAGCCCGGCTCCGCGGACAGGATGGCTTCGACCGGAAGCAGGTACCGGGCATCGCTGCCCCGCGCCGTCTTCTTGACCTTTCCGTCCTTGCTCTTGACCACAAGGGCCGGCTTCAGGTCGCTCGCCCGCGGATTGGCGCGCCAGTCGACGACGACGCGCTTGGTGATGCCCGTCGACTCGTCGGCGCTCTCCAGCACGGAGATGCGGTCGACGAGGTCCTCGTAGCCGACGATACCGTCGACCTCGGTCAGCACCGGGCGGGTGTAGGGATCCCATTCCGCCAGGCGCTGGCCGCGCTTCACCTTGTCCCCGTCATCGACGAGCAGGCGCGAGCCGTAGGTGACGCGATTGACCGCACGCTCGGCGCCATCCCGGTCGAGGATGACGATCTGCATGTTGCGGGCCATGGCGATCAGGCGGCCTTCCGAATCCTTGGCCACGTTGTGGTTGCGGATCTTGACGGTGCCGTCGAAGCTCGAGTCGAGCGTCGACTGATCGACCACCTGCGCCGTTCCGCCGATGTGGAAGGTGCGCATGGTCAGCTGCGTGCCCGGCTCGCCGATCGACTGGGCCGCGATGACGCCCACCGCCTCGCCCATATTGACCGGCGTGCCGCGAGCGAGGTCGCGCCCGTAGCACTTGCCGCAGACGCCGTTCTTGGTCTCGCAGGTCAGCACCGAGCGGATGCGGATCGACTGGACGTTGGCCTTCTCGATCTTCTCGATATCGCGCTCTTCGATCAGCTGGCCGGCCGGCAGAACGACCTTGCCGGTCGCCGGCGCGATCACGTCCTCGGCGGTGGTGCGGCCAAGGACGCGCAGTCCGAGGGTGGCAACCACCTGGCCGGAGTCGACGATCGCCTGCATCTTCAGGCCGGCATCGGTGCCGCAGTCGGTCTCGGTCACGATGCAGTCCTGGGCCACGTCGACCAGGCGGCGCGTCAGATAGCCGGAGTTGGCGGTCTTCAGCGCGGTGTCGGCGAGGCCCTTGCGTGCGCCATGGGTCGAGTTGAAGTACTCGAGCACCGAGAGCCCTTCCTTGAAGTTCGAGATGATCGGCGTCTCGATGATCTCGCCCGACGGCTTGGCCATGAGGCCACGCATGCCGGCGAGCTGCTTCATCTGCGCCGGCGAGCCGCGGGCGCCCGAGTGGCTCATCATGTAGATCGAGTTCATCGGCTTCTGGCGGCCGTTCTCGTTCTTCTCGACGGCGCGGATGCGCGCCATCATCTGGTCGGCGACGCGATCGGTGCACTTGGCCCACGCGTCGACGACCTTGTTGTACTTCTCGCCCTGGGTGATCAGGCCGTCGTTGTACTGCTGCTCGTAGTCCTTGACGAGCTTCTGCGTCGTCTCGACTTCCTGCTTCTTGGTCTCCGGGATCACCATGTCGTCCTTGCCGAACGAGATGCCGGCCTTGAACGCGTTGGTGAAGCCGAGCGTCATGATGCGGTCGCAGAAGATGACCGTCTCCTTCTGACCGCAATGCCGGTAGACGGCGTCGATCGTGTTGGAGATTTCCTTCTTCGTCATCAGCTTGTTGACGACGTCGTAGGGCAGGTTGTGGTTCTTCGGCAGGAGTTCGCCGAGCAGCATGCGGCCCGGGGTAGTCTCGTAGATGTGCGAGACCTTCTTGCCCTGGGCATCGACGGTGTTGAAGCGGCCGCGGATCTTGGCGTGCAGCGTCACCGACTTGTTGGCCAGTGCATGCTCGATCTCGCCGATATTGCCGAACGCCATCCCCTCGCCCGGCTCGTTCTCCGCCATGATCGACAGGTAGTAGAGGCCGAGGACGATATCCTGCGACGGCACGATGATCGGCTGGCCGTTCGCGGGATGCAGGATGTTGTTGGTCGACATCATCAGGACGCGCGCTTCCAGCTGCGCTTCCAGCGATAGCGGAATGTGCACGGCCATCTGGTCGCCGTCGAAGTCGGCGTTGAAGGCGGCGCAGACCAACGGATGCAGCTGGATGGCCTTGCCCTCGATCAGAACCGGCTCGAACGCCTGGATACCGAGGCGATGCAGCGTCGGCGCGCGGTTGAGCAGGATCGGATGCTCGCGGATAACCTCGTCGAGGATATCCCAGACCTCCGGCTTCTCCTTCTCCACCAGCTTCTTCGCCTGCTTGACCGTCGAGGAGAAGCCCTTGGCGTCAAGCCGCGAGTAGATGAACGGCTTGAACAGCTCGAGCGCCATCTTCTTCGGCAGGCCGCACTGGTGCAGCTTCAGTTCCGGACCGACCACGATGACCGAGCGGCCCGAATAGTCGACGCGCTTGCCGAGCAGGTTCTGACGGAAGCGGCCCTGCTTGCCCTTCAGCATGTCGGAGAGCGACTTCAGCGGGCGCTTGTTGGCGCCCGTGATGACGCGGCCACGGCGGCCGTTGTCGAACAGGGCATCGACCGCTTCCTGAAGCATGCGCTTCTCGTTGCGGATGATGATGTCGGGCGCGCGCAGTTCGATCAGCCGCTTCAGGCGGTTGTTGCGGTTGATGACGCGGCGGTAGAGGTCGTTCAGGTCCGAGGTGGCGAAACGGCCGCCGTCGAGCGGGACGAGCGGACGCAGGTCCGGCGGAATGACCGGAATCTGGGTCATGATCATCCACTCCGGCTTGTTGCCGGACTCGATGAACGACTCGACCAGCTTCAGGCGCTTGGCGAGCTTCTTCGGCTTCAGTTCGGAGGTCGACTCGGCGATCTCCTGGCGCAGGTCGACCGTGAGCTTGTGGAGGTCGAGCGCCATCATCATGTCGCGGATGGCTTCCGCGCCGATCTTGGCGGTGAACCCGTCCTCGCCGAACTCGTCCTGGGCCTTCAGGTACTCGTCCTCGGAAAGGAGCTGGCGCTCCTTCAGGGGCGTGAGGCCGGGCTCGATGACGACGTAGTTCTCGAAATAGAGAATGCGCTCGAGATCCTTCAGCGTCATGTCGAGCAGCATGCCGATGCGCGAGGGCAGCGACTTCAGGAACCAGATATGCGCCACCGGGGCGGCGAGCTCGATATGGCCCATACGCTCGCGCCGGACGCGCGCCAGGGTCACCTCGACGCCGCACTTCTCGCAGATGATGCCCTTGTACTTCATCCGCTTGTACTTGCCGCACAGGCACTCGTAGTCCTTGATCGGCCCGAAGATGCGCGCGCAGAAGA
The DNA here is from genome assembly GCA_038323025.1 of Hyphomicrobiales bacterium. Lineage (GTDB taxonomy): Bacteria > Pseudomonadota > Alphaproteobacteria > Rhizobiales > Kaistiaceae > JAFKKF01. The sequence continues at coordinate 94,058 of JBBQGL010000001.1, read as the reverse complement.
GGCCGTCGCGCTCGGGCTTGAAGGTCCGGTAGTTGATCGTTTCCGGCTTCTTGATCTCGCCGTAGGACCACGACAGGATCTTGTCCGGGCTCGCGATCGAGATGCGGATCTGGTCGAAGATCTGGGCCGGCGTCGGGGCCGGGTTGAAGATGTTCGAGATCTCTTGGTTCATCGATTGTCTCCTTCGCTGCGTCCGTCCCGGCGGGGGAGACCGGGTCGGACGCGCATGAAAACCTTCAGTAGCTGCGACGGCGCGGCGGATTACTCCGCCGCGGTCACCGCGGGTGTGCCGGGCGCCGGCAGGTGCGCCTTGGAATTGTCGAGTTCCACGTCGAGGCCGAGTGAGCGCATTTCCTTGACCAGAACGTTGAAGCTCTCGGGGATGCCGGCCTCGAAGGTGTCGTCGCCGCGGACGATCGCCTCGTAGACCTTGGTGCGCCCGGCGACGTCGTCGGACTTCACCGTCAGCATCTCCTGGAGCGTGTAGGCGGCGCCGTAAGCCTCGAGCGCCCACACCTCCATTTCGCCGAAGCGCTGTCCGCCGAACTGCGCCTTGCCGCCGAGCGGCTGCTGGGTGACCAGCGAGTACGGGCCGATCGAGCGGGCATGGATCTTGTCGTCGACAAGGTGGTGGAGCTTGAGGATGTAGATGTAGCCCACCGTCACCGGCCGATCGAACTGCTCGCCGGTCCGCCCGTCATAGAGGACGGACTGGCCGGACGGATCGAGACCCGCCTCCTTCAGCAGCTCGACGATGTCCGCCTCGCGCGCACCATCGAACACCGGCGTCGCGATCGGCACGCCGTGCTGCAGCTGCTCGGCGAGCCGGACCGAACCCTCGTCATCGAACTCGGCAACGTCCTCGTTCTTGTCGTTGCCGCCGTAGATCTGCTTCAGCGCCTTCTTGATCGGCTTGACGTCGCCGTTCTTCTTGTAGGCGTCGAAGAGCTTGCCGATCTTCAGGCCCATCCCGGCACAGGCCCACCCGAGGTGGGTCTCGAGGATCTGCCCGACGTTCATGCGGCTCGGCACGCCGAGCGGGTTGAGCACGACGTCGACCGGCGTTCCGTCCGCCAGGTACGGCATGTCTTCCGACGGCACGATCTTCGACACGACACCCTTGTTGCCGTGACGGCCGGCCATCTTGTCGCCCGGCTGGATCTTGCGCTTCACGGCGACGAAGACCTTGACCATCTTCATGACGCCGGGAGGCAGTTCGTCGCCGCGCTGCAGCTTCTCGACCTTGTCGATGAACCGCTTCTCCAGCCGCTTGCGGCTCTCGTCGTACTGAGTCCGCAGCTGCTCGATCTCGGCCATCAGCTTCTCGTTCGCGACCGCGAACTGCCACCACTGGGCCTTCGGATGCTCGTCGAGCGAGTCGCGGGTGATCTTGCCGCCCTTCTTGAAGGCCTTGGGTCCGCCGACGGCGACCTTGTTCATCAGCATGTCGGCAAGCCGGCCGTATACGTTGCGGTCGAGGATCGCCTGCTCGTCGTCGCGGTCCTTGGCGAGGCGCTCGATCTCCTCGCGTTCGATCGCCATGGCGCGCTCGTCCTTCTCGACGCCATGCCGGTTGAACACGCGCACCTCGACCACCGTCCCGGTGACGCCGGGCGGCACGCGCAGCGAGGTGTCGCGCACGTCGGACGCCTTCTCGCCGAAGATGGCGCGGAGCAGCTTTTCCTCCGGCGTCATCGGGCTTTCGCCCTTCGGCGTTATCTTTCCGACGAGGATATCGCCGGCCACCACTTCGGCGCCGATGTAAACGATACCCGCCTCGTCGAGGCTCTTCAGCGCTTCTTCCGAAACGTTCGGAATATCGCGCGTGATTTCCTCGGGCCCGAGCTTCGTGTCGCGCGCCATCACCTCGAATTCCTCGATGTGGATCGAGGTGAAGACGTCGTCCTTGACGATGCGCTCGGAGAGCAGGATCGAGTCCTCGAAGTTGTAGCCGTTCCACGGCATGAACGCGACGAGCACGTTGCGGCCGAGGGCGAGATCGCCGAGATCGGTCGAGGGACCGTCGGCGATGATGTCACCCTTCTCGACGCGGTCGCCGACCCGCACCAGCGGACGCTGGTTGATGCAGGTGTTCTGGTTGGAGCGCTGGAACTTCATCAGCCGGTAGATGTCGACGCCCGACTTGGAGGCGTCGATTTCCTCGGTGGCCCGGATGACGATACGGGTCGCGTCGACCTGGTCGACGAGGCCGCCGCGCCGGGCGGCGATGGCCGCGCCGGAGTCGCGCGCCACGATCGCCTCCATGCCGGTGCCGACCAGCGGCGCCTCGGCCCGCACGAGCGGAACCGCCTGGCGCTGCATGTTCGAACCCATGAGGGCGCGGTTGGCGTCGTCGTTCTCGAGGAACGGGATCAGCGCCGCGGCCACCGAAATCACCTGCTTCGGCGACACGTCCATCATGTCGACCTTGTCGCTGGTGACCATGACGTTTTCACCGGCATGGCGGCAGACGACGAGGTCCTGGGTGAACTTGCCCTTCGGGTCGAGTTCGGCATTCGCCTGGGCGACGGTGTATTTCGCCTCTTCCATCGCCGACAGGTAGACCACCTCTTCGGTGACCCGGCCGTCCTTGACCTTGCGGTACGGGCTCTCGATGAAGCCGTACTTGTTCACGCGCGCGAACGTGGCGAGCGAGTTGATCAGGCCGATATTCGGACCTTCCGGCGTCTCGATCGGGCAGATGCGGCCGTAGTGCGTCGGGTGCACGTCGCGCACCTCGAAGCCGGCGCGCTCGCGGGTCAGGCCGCCCGGGCCAAGCGCCGAGAGCCGGCGCTTGTGCGTGATCTCGGAGAGCGGGTTGGTCTGGTCCATGAACTGCGAGAGCTGCGACGAGCCGAAGAACTCGCGCACGGCCGCCGCCGCCGGCTTGGCGTTGATCAGGTCCTGGGGCATGACGTTGCCGATCTCGACCGACGACATGCGCTCCTTGATCGCGCGCTCCATGCGCAGGAGCCCGATGCGGTACTGGTTCTCCATCAGCTCGCCGACCGACCGCACCCGGCGATTGCCGAGATTGTCGATGTCGTCGATCTCGCCGCGACCGTCGCGGAGCGCGACCAGCGTCTTGATGACGGCGAGGATGTCTTCCTTGCGCAGGACGCGGACGCTGTCCTCGGCATCGAGGTCGAGGCGCATGTTCATCTTGACGCGGCCGACCGCGGAAAGGTCGTAGCGCTCGCTGTCGAAGAACAGCGACTGGAACATGGCTTCCGCCGTGTCGAGCGTCGGCGGCTCGCCCGGACGCATGACGCGGTAGATGTCGAACAGCGCTTCCTCGCGCGTCTCGTTCTTGTCGACGAAAAGCGTGTTGCGGATGTAGGCGCCGGTGTTGACGTGATCGATGTCGAGCACGGCAATCTCGTCGTATCCCGCCTCGATCAGCGTCGCCAGCAGCTTCTCGGTGATTTCCTCGCCGGCTTCGGCATAGATCTCGCCCGTCTCCGGGTTGACCATTTCCGTCGCCAGATAGAGGCCGTGCAGGTCTTCGTCGGCGACCTTCAGGGCCTTGACGCCCTTCTCGGCAAGCTGGCGGGCGGCGCGGGCGGTGAGCTTCTGGCCGGCCTCGATAACCACTTCGCCCGAGTCGGCGTCGACCAGGTCGGCATTCGCCTTGAAGCCGCGCATGCGCTGCGCGTCATACGGCAGGCGCCAGCCGTCGTCGGCGCGCTTGTACTCGATCTTGTTGAAGAACGTGTCGAGGATTTCCTCGTCGTCGAGGCCGAGGGCGAAGAGCAGCGACGTGATCGGAATCTTGCGGCGGCGATCGATGCGCGCGTGCACGATGTCCTTGGCGTCGAACTCGATATCGAGCCACGACCCGCGATACGGAATGATGCGCGCGGCAAACAGCAGCTTGCCAGACGAATGGGTCTTGCCCTTGTCGTGGTCGAAGAACACGCCCGGGCTGCGATGCATCTGGGATACGATGACGCGCTCGGTGCCGTTGACGATGAAGGTGCCGTTGTTGGTCATCAAGGGCATTTCGCCCATGTAGACTTCCTGCTCCTTGATGTCCTTGACCGACTTGGCGCCGGTCTCCTCGTCGATGTCGAACACGATCAGGCGCAGCGTCACCTTCAGCGGAGCGGAATAGGTCATCCCGCGCTGGCGGCACTCGTCGACGTCGTATTTCGGCTGGTCGAAATCGTAGCGGACGAATTCCAGCAGCGCGGTGTTCGAGAAGTCGGAAATCGGGAATACCGACTTGAACACGGCCTGCAGGCCTTCGTCGCCGCGTCCGCCCTGTGGCTCATCCACCAGAAGGAACTGGTCGTAGGATGCCTTCTGAACCTCGATGAGGTTCGGCATCTCGGCGACTTCCTTGATGTGGCCAAAGAATCTGCGGACCCTTCTGCGACCGGTGAACGTCTGGGTCATGTCCACTCCTCGTCCGTGACTTTTTCTGAAACAGCTATCCGGAGGGTCGCGGACACGGCCCTCTGGAAAACTGCTCCCCCACTACGCTTTACGCCCGAGGCGGAGACGCCGGCCGCACCGGCGCCTCCCAATCTCGGTGCGGACGACAGAACCGACCTCCGGCTTGCCGTCCGCCCCCCTGAATTTCCGGCCGAAGCCGGGAATTTCTGCCAAAGCAGCCGCAGCTACTTCAGCTCCACCTTCGCGCCAGCTCCTTCGAGCTGGGTCTTGATCTTGGCGGCCTCGTCCTTGGACACGCCTTCCTTGACGGCCTTCGGAACCGCCTCGACGAGGTCCTTGGCTTCCTTGAGGCCGAGCCCGGTGATCGCCCGGACCTCCTTGATGACGTTGATCTTCTGGGCGCCGAAATCGGTGAGGATGACGTTGAACTCCGTCTTCTCCTCGGCCGGCGCGGCTGCGGCCGCACCACCGCCGGCGGCCATCATGGCAACCGGAGCGGCGGCGGAAACGCCCCACTTCTCCTCGAGCATCTTGGAAAGCTCGGCCGCCTCCATGACGGTCAGCTTCGACAGTTCGTCTACGATTTTCGAAAGTTCAGCCATTGTCTCTATTCCTTGCCTGTTCGAACCTTTGGATGATGGAGAACGGCCTCACGCCGCTTCGCTCTTGTTGGCATAGGCCCCAACCACGCGGGCGATCTGCGCCGCGGGCGCCGCGACGAGCTGAGCGACACGGGTGGCCGGCGATACGAGCAGGCCGACCAGCTTGGCGCGCAGTTCATCGAGCGACGGCATCGTGGCAAGTGCCTTGACGCCGTCGGGGTTGAGTACGGTCTGGCCGATAGCGCCGCCGAGAATGACGAGCTTGTCATTCGTCTTGGCGAAATCGGTCGCGACCTTGGCCGCCGCCACCGGATCCTTGGAATAGGCGATCACGGTCGGACCCTTGAACAGGTCCGCAATCTTGGCTGCGTCCGTACCGACAAGAGCGAGCTTGGCGAGGCGGTTCTTGGCGACCTTTACCCCGGCTCCCGCTTCCCGCATTTTGGCCCGCAGGGCCGTCATTGCGGCAACGGTGAGACCGGCGTAGTGCGCCACGACGATGGTCCCGGTGTCCTTGAACACCTGGTTCAGCGCCGCGACTGCCTCACTTTTTTCCGCTCTCTCCACTCTTTCTTCTCCAACTTGGCGGGCGACCTTTCGGGACACCGCCGGTTGCATTTGCCGCGCCGTTGGCCTTGCGGCCTCGGGCGACGACGCTTCCGACCTGTCCCCCGTCAAGCGCGAAGCGGCGCCTGGGCGGGCCCAAGAGGTTCGAACCGGAAACCGGTTCCCTCCCGTCTATTGCAGGCAAGCCAATTAAGCCGGAACCCGGCACCCGCAGTCTCGGACAGGACTTTGGACCGCGGCGGATTTCTCCACCGCCGTCCAATCCGCCGCCCGGTTTCCCGGGCGGAAGTCTTTTCTAGGCGCTTCCCGCGCCGAGCGTGGCCGGATCGACCTTGACCCCGGGGCCCATCGTCGACGACACGGCGACACGCTGAATGAACGTTCCCTTGGCGCCGGCCGGCCGCGCCTTCTGCACGGCATCGGTGAACGCCCGGATATTTTCCACGAGCTGCGGCTCGCCGAAGCTCGCCTTGCCGACGCCCGCCTGGATGATGCCAGCCTTTTCGACGCGGAACTCCACGGCGCCGCCCTTGGCGTCCTTGACCGCCTTGGTGACGTCCATAGTGACCGTCCCCACCTTCGGGTTCGGCATCAGGCCGCGCGGGCCGAGCACCTTACCGAGACGGCCGACCAGCGGCATCATGTCGGGCGTGGCAATGCAGCGCTCAAAATCGATGCTGCCGCCCTGCACCTTCTCGACCAGGTCCTCCGCACCGACAACGTCGGCGCCGGCCTTCTTGGCTTCCTCGGCCTTGGCTCCGCGGGCGAACACGGCGACGCGAAGCGCGCGACCCGTACCGTTCGGCAGCGAGACCACGCCGCGCACCATCTGGTCGGCATGGCGCGGATCGATGCCCAGATTCATGGCGATCTCGACGGTCTCGTCGAACTTCGCCTTGGCGCGTTCCTTGACCAGCTTCACGGCCTCTTCGAGCCCGTAAAGCTTGGTACGCTCGATGCCCTCGCGGGCGGATGAGATGCGTTTCTTTGCCATGATCAATCCGCCACTTCCAGGCCCATCGAGCGGGCAGAGCCCTCGACCATGCGCATGGCCGCCTCGATGTCGACCGCGTTGAGATCCTTCAGCTTCTTGGTCGCGATATCGCGCACCTGGGCGCGCGAAACCGCGCCGACCGAACCGCGGCCGGGGGTCTGCGAACCCTTCTGCAGCCCGGCGGCCTTCTTCAGGAAGTAGCTCACCGGAGGCGTCTTCATGCGGAATGTGAAGGACTTGTCGTGGTAGTAAGTGATTTCCACCGGGACGGGCGAACCCTTCTCCATCTCCTGCGACTGGGCGTTGAACGCCTTGCAGAATTCCATGATGTTGATGCCTCGCTGGCCCAGCGCCGGGCCGATAGGCGGCGACGGCGTCGCCGACCCGGCGGGCACCTGCAGCTTCAGATAACCCGAAATCTTCTTTGCCACCTTTGTCTCCTAACTAGCGGCCAGACTGGCCGATCCGGTGCCGTGGTGCGGGGCCGGGACGCCTGGCAAGCGGCCTCCCCTCCCACAGCGCAAAGGTCAGATCTTTTCGACCTGCCCGTATTCGAGTTCAACCGGGGTTGCCCGGCCGAAGATGGACACGGCGACCTTGAGCCGCGCCCGCACTTCGTCGACTTCCTCGACGTGCCCGCTGAACGAAGCGAACGGACCGTCGGAAACCCTGACCTGCTCGCCGACTTCGAAGCTGATCGACGGCTTCGGCCGCTCGACGCCTTCCTGCACCTGCTGCAGGATACGCTTGGCCTCCGATTCCGTGATCGGCATCGGCTTGTTGTCGGCGCCAAGGAACCCGGTGACCTTCGGCGTGTTCTTGATGAGGTGATAGGCCTCATCGGTCATCGCCATCTTCACCAGCACGTAGCCGGGGAAGAACTTCCGCTCGGCATCCACCTTGCGGCCGCGGCGGACCTCGACGACCTTTTCGGTCGGCACCAGAATCTCGTCAAACAAGTCGGCAAGGCCGGTTGCCTGCGCCTTTTCACGGATGGATTCGGCGACTTTCCGCTCGAAATTCGAATAGGCGTGGACGATGTACCACTTCTTGTTAGCGCCGCGGCTGTCGGCCTGGGCTTCAGCAACCATCGCGCCAGCTCCCATTACTTGCCACCAAGAAGGAAAGCGACGCCGAGGCTCATCACCTGGTCGGCTACCAAGAAGAACAGACTGGCCAGAACCGCCATGGCGACGACCATGGCCGTGGAAATCAGCGTCTCACGACGGCTGGGCCACACGATTTTAGCTGCTTCCCCCCGCACTTGCTGGAGGAACGTGAATGGATTGAATCTTTCGGCCATTAAGGGCTCATGCCTCTACGGCACGCGAACCTCTGGAAGCGCGCGCGCCGGATTGAGACGGGTACATAAGGCCTTCGGAACGGATTCTCAAGACCTATTTCAGACCACAAATATTGACAGCTCCGGGGCAGGCCCGGATCGCCTCCGCCTCCTGGCCTCCGTCTTCCGATCTCTGTCCCCCGTCATCCGGCCCTGGCAGGGGCAGCAGGGCTCGAACCTGCGACCTTCGGTTTTGGAGACCGACGCTCTACCAGCTGAGCTATACCCCTAGAGGAGGACCGAATTCAGACGCCGGCAGACAGATAGCAAAGGCCCTCGCCCGGCGCAATTTCCGTACTCTGCTTTCGCTAGCCGGCCTCGGGATCTGGAGCGGGTGAAGGGAATCGAACCCTCGTCATCAGCTTGGAAGGCTGTTGCTCTACCATTGAGCTACACCCGCAATACGGCCGCCAGAAGACGGAAAACAGAAGAACCGAGGCGAAGAAAGCCACACCCGCCTCTGCAGTCTGTCGTCGGTCGACCGGTGGTGGTGGAGGTAGGACTCGAACCTACGAAGGCTTTAGCCAGCGGATTTACAGTCCGCCCCCTTTGCCACTCGGGACACTCCACCTTGGCCGCGGACGACCGTCAAGACGAGAACGCCCGCCGCTAAGGCCTGCATCCCGTTTCGGGCCGTCTTATGTGCGATCGGTCAAGGCCGTGTCAACGTCGCGCGAGACCAGCCAAGCCGGCATTGAGGCGCGCCCGGCCCCCGCCTATAAGCCCCGGATGCCACGCAACACCTTTTCCAGGGGCAGCAAGGGCCGCGACCGCGAGCGCTCGTTCCGCCCGCGCTCACCCGAAGAACGCCGGCCGGAGGCCTTCTGGATTTACGGACTTCACCCGGTGACGGCGGCGCTCGGCAACCCCGGACGCCTGGTGAAACGGATCGTGGTGACCCGGAACGCCCTCGCCCGTCTCACCGAGTCCGGCGTGCAATTCCCGATGCCGCCGGAGGAGACCGAGCCGCGCGCGCTCGACCGGCTGCTCGGCGGCGACGCCGTGCACCAGGGCGTCGCGATCGAGGTCGCGCCGCTGGCGTCTCCATCTATGGCGTCGCTGTCAGGCGCCCGTCTCGTTGTCGTCCTCGACCAGGTCACCGACCCGCACAATGTCGGGGCGATCATGCGCTCGGCGCTGGCCTTCGGCGCCGATGCCATCCTGACCACCGAACGGCACGCGCCGGCCGAGACCGGGGTGTTGGCCAAGGCGGCTTCCGGCGCGCTCGATCTGCTGCCGCACATCGGCGTGACCAATCTTGCGAGGGCCCTGGATTCGCTCGGCGAACTGGGCTTCACCCGTATCGGCCTCGCCGACGAGGCGGCGATGCCGATCGAGGAGGCCATGGCCGGCGAGCGGATCGCGCTGGTGCTTGGCGCCGAGGGCAAGGGTCTTCGCCACCTGACCCGCGAGAAATGCGACCGCCTGGCAAGGCTCGGAACCTCCGGACCCATGGCCAGCCTCAACGTGTCGAACGCGGCGGTGCTGGCGCTCTACCTGGCCCGACGCCATCTCGGCGCTTTGCCAACGTGATTCACGCTTTTTCATTTGACCGCGGTGCAGGGTGTTTGTAGCGCTCCCAGCGAGCCGGGTTAGCTCAGCGGTAGAGCAGCGGTTTTGTAAACCGTTGGTCGGGAGTTCAATCCTCTCACCCGGCACCACAATCTCGGCGAGACAGCCGGGAAGCGCCCCCGGACGGGGTAGAGACGGCGATCGCAACGGCCCGAATTGGCATGTGAGACGCGCCGGGAGAGCGTCCTCTTGACGAGACAGTCTGCCAACCCGTTCAGGGCCGAACGACTCGGCGGGTTCATCCCGTTCATCTGGTACGGGATGCGCTTCGGCGACTGGTGGAAGCTGCTGGCAAGCGGCGAATTCGGGGTCACCCTGAACCGCCTGCCCAACGCACTCGGCGTGACCGCGATGGCGCCGGTCTCCTCGATCATGCATGTGCTCACGGAGGCGGTCTACCGGCGCGCCGCGGAGGCGATCAGGATCGAGCCGCCGGTCTTCGTGCTCGGTCACTGGCGGACCGGAACCACCCTCCTCCACAATTTGCTCGCCTGCGATCCGGCGGCGGCCTTCCCCACGACCTTCGAATGCACGTTCCCCGGCCGGTCCCTGCTCACGCGCCATATCACCGGCCGGCTCATCTGGCTGTTCCTGCCGAAGAACCGGCCGATGGACGATGTCCCGGTCGGCGGAGATCTTCCCTTCGAGGATGAGTTCGCCCTGGCCAAGATGGGACTCGGCACGCCCTACCGCGATCTCGCCTTTCCCCGGCGTGGTGCCGCCAATATCCGCTATCTGGACCTCGCCGACCTCAGCGCCGAGGAGCGAAGGAAATGGGAGGAGACGTTTCTGTGGCTGATGCAGCGCTTCCAGCTTTCCCATCCGGGAAAGCGCCTCGTCCTCAAATCGCCGCCGCATACGGCCCGCATCGCAACGCTGCTGAAGCTTTTTCCGGAAGCGCGCTTCGTTCACATCGCCCGCAATCCCTTCGACGTCTATCCGTCGACCTACCGGCTATGGAAGGTGCTCAACTCGCGCCTCGGCCTCACCAATCCCGCGCTCGACGACGAGCTCCTGCCCGAACAGATCCTCTCCACTCTGCCCCGCATGTACGCGGCCTACGAACGCGACCGCGAGGCGGTCCCGCCGGGGCGGCTGGTCGAGGTTCGCTACGAGGAGCTTGTCGCCAACCCGAAAGCCACCCTGGCGCGGATCTACTCCGATCTCGGCCTCGGTGATTTTGCGCCGGTCGTACCGCGCATGGAGTCCTTCCTCGGCAGCGTCGGCGGACACAAGGCCCGCCAGCACAACCTCAGCGATATCGACCGCCGGGCCGTTGCCGGGAGATGGTCGGCTTATTTTGAGCGGTTCGGATACAGGGACTTTCTTTCCGGCGTGCCGTAACGACGAATCCACTGAAGCTCCCGCGGCGGATCCGGTGATGCGTGCTTGACCGGAGCGCTGTTTGTAGCAATCGATGGAACCGGAACGCACCGCAATGGATTCCCGGTGACGTGAATCATCCGCGAGCACCGTGGCCGACTTCCCCATCAGCGCCCGCAGACGGCGAAATGAGGCATGAGGCATCGGCGGTGGTTATGGGGGACTGGTGAGCAAGCCGCAGGCAGATTCCAGCGCCTTTGCGCGATCCGAGGAGGTCGCCGGAAAGGGCGCGGGCAGGCGTCGCCCCAGCGCAGCGACATTCATCTCGAACCCCTTTCGGGCCGTGCGCCTCGGCGGCTTCATGCCCTTCATGTGGTACGGCATGCGTCTTGGCCCATGGCTTCGCCTTCTCGCCGCCGCCCGCTTCAGGATTTCGCTTAACCGGCTGCCCAACGTCGTCGGCGTGACCTTGTTCGCAATCATTACGTCGCTGGTCTATCTGGCGTCCGAGGCGGTCTTTCGACGGAAAGCGGAGAAAATAAAAGTCGTCGCTCCGGTGTTTGTCCTCGGGCACTGGCGAAGTGGAACGACGTTCTTGCACAATCTCCTCACCCGCGATCCGGCGACCGCATACCCGACGACCTTCGAATGCTCGCTGCCGAACGGCTTCCTCATCTTCGAGCGCCCGGCCGGGTGGATCTTCTCCCTCTTCCTGCCAAGCAAGCGGCCGACGGACGAGGTCCCGGTCGGAGCCGACATGCCGTTCGAGGACGAATTCGCGCTTCCCAAGATCGGCGTCGGCTCGCCCTACGAACGATTTGCCGTCCCGGACAACGAGGCCATCGGCTCTCGCTATCTCGATCTCGCCGACCTGACGGAGCAGGAGCGAACCCGCTGGCAGGAGGGGTTTCTCTGGCTCGTGCGGAGGCTTCAGCTGGCGCATCGGGGCAAGCGTCTGGTCCTGAAATCGCCTCCCCACACGGCGCGGGTTGCAACGCTGCTGAAGCTTTTTCCGGACGCCCGCTTCGTACACATTTCGCGCAATCCCTTCGATATCTACCCGTCGAACTGGCGACTGGTGAAGTTCGCGAACTCACGCTTCGGGCTGAAGAACCCGGCGAACGACGAGGTCGCGTTGCCGGAACAGATTCTCTCCACCCTCCCCAGAATGTACGCCGCCTATGAGCGCGACCTGCATCTCATCCCGCCGGGACGGTTGATCGAGATGCGCTATGAGGATCTCGCCGAGAAACCGGAAGAGGCCGTAGCGACCATTTATGGCGGACTCGGCCTCGGCGATTTTGAGGAAATCCGACCAATCGTGCGTGGGTACCTTGCCGGATTGGGGGCTCATCGGGCAAAAGAACACCGATTGAGTGAGACGGAGCGCGCCGCGATCGTGCAGCGATGGGAGTTCTACTTCCGTCGCTTCGGCTATGCGCATTTGCTGCCGAGCAATGCTGCCTGAAGCGCCGGCTCCTCTGCCGAGCGACCTATTCTGCGCCTTGTCACCAAGGTGTGGCGTGACAACGGCGAGAAAATCCCCGCATTATCGTTCGGGGCAAGAAGCGGGAGACGCTGATTATGCTGGACAAGGTACAATCCGGGACGCGGGCTGCCCGGAAGACCGGTACGCTCGACGTCGAAATAGCCGCGATCGCCACCGCCGTCCCTCCCTCCAGCATCGATCAGCTCGCCCTGAAGGATCAGGTCCTGCGGTTTTATCCGCAGTTCGCCCACATGGAGAGCATCTACGCCAACACCGGGATTGAGCGGCGTTACTACGTCGAGCGGCCCGAGTGGTACATGTCGCCGCGGACGTGGGAAGAGCGGACCGAGGCCTTCCAGAAACATGCCCTCGATCTCCTCGAGACCGTAACCCTCGATGCGATCGATCAGGCCGGTCTTACGCTCGACCAGATCGACGCCCTGGTGGTCAACACGACAACCGGGCTCGCGGTGCCGAGCCTCGACGCCAAGCTGATGAACCGCCTTGACTTCTCGCCCAACACCGAGCGGCTGCCGATTTTCGGTATCGGCTGCGGCGGCGGCGTGGCGGGAGTGGCGCGGGCGAGCCGCATCGCCCAGACGATTCCTGGCGGGAACGTGCTCTTCCTGACCGTTGAACTCTGCACTCTTTGCGCGCGCGTCAACGATCCCAAGGCCGCGGCCTTTGTTTCGGGCGCGCTGTTCGGCGACGGCGCCGCCGGCGTGATCCTGCGCAATCCGGTGGGCGGCAGCGGCGGCGGCCCGACGCTCGGCCGCATTCGCGCCAGCGGCGAGCATTTCTGGCGGGATACCGAATACATGATGGGCTGGGACGTACTGAACGACGGTTTCGGCGTCGTCCTCAGTGCCCAGCTTCCCAACCTCGTACAGGAGCGCTTCCCCGACGCGGTGGATGCCTTCCTCGCCCGAAACGGCCTGACGCGCGACGACATCGCCGGGTACATCATGCATCCCGGCGGCGCCAAGGTCCTGGACGTGGCGGAAAAGAGCCTGAAACTTCCGGCGGAAGCGTTGAAGCCGTCGCGCGAGACGCTCCGCGACTACGGCAACATGTCGTCCGGCACGGTCCTCTTCGTGCTGAAGCGTGCGCTCGAAGCCGGGCGCAAGGGTCGCCAGCTGGTCCTTGCTCTGGGACCGGGTTTCTCGGCCTATTTCATGGTGCTCGACCTCTAGGCCTCGGCACCCGCCTCGCCGATGTCACCTTTGATCGCCCTGGTTCACGTCCGTCGTGAGTTCGACAAGGGCCAGATCGTAGCGGTCGACGATGTGTCGCTGGAGGTGGGACGCGGCGAATCGGTCGCCATTACCGGCCCGAGCGGCAGCGGAAAATCCACCATCCTCAACCTGATGTGCGGCCTCGACATGCCTACCGGTGGCGAGGTGCAATTCGACGGCAAGCGTATCGACGGCCGTGTCGACTGGGCCCGCGTCCGGGCGCGCCGCATGGGCTTCGTCTTCCAAAATTTCTGCCTGATCCCGAACCTCACGGCGAAGGAAAACGTGGAGGTCGCCCTGCTCGGACAGATATCCGGGGTAAGGGCCCGGGCGGAGCGTGCCAACGCGCTGCTTGCCGGACTAGGCCTGGCCGGGCGCACGCACCTGCATCCGCCCAACCTCTCGGGCGGCGAACGCCAGCGCGTCGCGATTGCGCGCGCGCTTGCCAATAGGCCCGATGTCATCGTCGCCGACGAGCCGACCGGAAGCCTCGACCGCAAGTCGAGCCGCGCCATCATGGACATCCTCGTGGGACTCCAGCGCGACGCAGGCACCGCGCTGGTCGTGGTCACCCACGACCCCGAGGTTGCGGCGATCTGCGGACGCAAGATCGAGCTGGTCGACGGGCGCATCGCCGGCACGTACGGCCCGCAGGCAGGCACCCCGGACGCCGGACGAGCGGTGCCCTCATGAACGAGCTGACGCTGCCGCTCCGCAACCTGTTCAGCCAGCCCTTGCGGACGAGCCTGACCACCCTCGGCATCGCCGTCGCGGTCGGCGGCTTCATTGCCCTCAGCGGTCTCACCCATGGCGTGCAGAACTCATTCGCCAGCGGCATGCAGGAGCCCGGCGGCGACCTCGTCGTCAGCACGCGGGCGTCGTTCAACCTCTTCAGCAGTTCGCTGCCCGAGTCGGTCGGAACGGAAATCGCCGCGGTGAAGGGCGTGACGGCCGTGTCCGGCGTCCTTCTCAACGTTGTCCAGGCCGACGAAGCCTCCAACATCGTCGTATCCGGCTGGCCGATCGACAGCTCGCTGTGGAAGGCCGTTCATCTGGTGCAGGGCCGCCTGCCGAAGGATGCCAGCGAGGCGGGCGCGGTCCTTGGCCAGTCGATCGCCGAGGGCATGCACAAGAAACTCGGCGACACCATTACCCTCGCCGATCAGCCCTATTCGGTGGTCGGCATCGCGACGTTCTCCAGCGCGCTCAACCAGAACATCGCGCTGGTTCCCCTCCCCGGCCTGCAGACGCTCCTCGGCCGCGACGGCACGGTGACCCTCTTCGAGGTGACGCTGCAGCGGCCCCTCGATCCCGCCCGCGACGCGGCGGTGAAGGCCGAGCTCGCCCGTGCCGTGCCCAAATACGACGTCTCCGACACCGACGAATTCGCCAGCAACATCCGCATCTTCCGCCTACTGCAGGCGATCGGGTCGACGGTTTCGCTGGTGGTCCTCGCCATGGCCGTTCTGGCGATCGCCAATACGCTCCTGATGGCCGTGAACGAGCGCACCTTCGAGATCGGCATCCTCGCCGCCATCGGCTGGCGCCCGGCCCGTATCCTCCGCCTGATCCTCGCCGAGGGCATCGTGATGAGCATCGTCGGCGGCCTGCTCGGCCTCGGGCTCGGCATTGTCACGATGGATCTGGTGTCGCACGCCGAGGTCGCCGCCGGTCTCATGGAGAGCTATCTGAGCACGACCATCGTCGTCCAGGCGCTGGTCGCCGCGGTTCTCGCCGGTCCGCTCGGCGCACTTTATCCCGCCTGGCGGGCGACCCGGCTGGTGCCGGCGGAAGCGCTCCGCCGCAACTAGCCGCGTCGCCGTCAGCGCTTGCTCTTCCGCGGCCTCGAAGCCGAGTTCGCCGGGCCCTTGTCGGCGCGTTTCCGCCAGGTGTACTTGGGGCGGTACCCCAACACCTCGCGCGCCTTGTCGATGGAGATGAGCGACTCGGTATCCTTCAACGCGCGGGTGCGCCTGGCCTTCGGATAAACCGCGGTCAGTAGCTCGTCATTCGAGCGGCTCATCACCGAGTCTGCGTTGGCAATACCAAAGACGTGGGCGCCTTCCAGCTTCGCCTCGAGCGCGCGGCGGATCGCCTGAGCGCCGTCGCGGGCGTCGATGTAGGTCCAGAGATTGAAGTGGCGCGAGCGCGGATCGGCGTCGAAGCCAGGAAAGCGCGCGTATTCCTGCGGCTCGATGACATTGGAGAAGCGAAGGCCGATGATCTTGGTCTTCGGGTCCCAGCGGGCAAACTGCCTGGCCATCTCCTCGCCCATCAGCTTCGACAGCGAATAGGCCGTCTCCGGCTGGGCCACATCCTCGTCGACCGGAACATAGACCGGCCCGTTCGGATAGGGCACGCCGTAGAGCGTTTCGCTCGACGCCCAGACGACGTTGCGGATGCCAAGCTGCCGGGCGGCTTCAAAGATGTTGTAGGTCGAGAGAGTGTTCACCGCGAAGGTCATGTGGTTGGTGGCCTGCCCCGGCGCCGCAATTGCGGAGAGGTGGACAATGCCGTCGACCTTCGCCACGCGCTCGTCGATCATGGAGACCGCCGCCATGGCCTGGCCGAAATCGGTGAGGTCCGCGCGGCTGTAACGGACGCTGTCCGGGCTCGGCGGGTTGGTCAGCCCCGGAGGCGGTGTCATGTCGATGCTGGTGACATCGTAGCCGTGCTCCTTGAGATCCTTGACGCAATACCGGCCGAGCTTGCCGCTGCCACCCGTCACGATGATCATTTGGGGCCTCTCCGACGCCGCACCGCTTTCATTGAGATCCCGGATTCGTATTGCATCGGCGGCCGGCGTCAACAGCCGGCCGAGCGCAGGCGCAACTTGCAGCGAACATGTCTAAATTTCTCTCAATGCGCTTATAAGTCTGTTTTCTTCGACGTTTCTTGCGACGGAACTGTCCAATACACAGGGACATTCAATATTCACTCCAACACGGAAAGCAAAAACCGGTCGGAAATTCGATTAGTCCCTCCAAAAATCGCCAACTGGCGAGGAGAGAACCATGCGTAACCATGTCCTGAAGACCGCGACGATCGCGGCGGCGCTATTGATCACGGCCGGAACCATTTCCGCCAACGCCGTCACTGTGTCCGTCGGTGGCGGCGGCGGCAACGTCGCCGGCGTCAGCTCCGGCTCTGCTGCCGGCGCCAGCACCGGGGCGTCGGTCGGAACCACTTCCGGCCCGCTACTCAATTCGACCACCAGCGGGACCGACAACAAGGCCCGCGTGAACCTCGGCGGCACCGACAGCAGCGGCACGGTCGCCAAGGCCACTACCGGCAACGTCAACGGCACCGACACGACCGCCGTGATCGGTAACGGCAACGGTCCGCTCGCCGACGCCAACGCCGACGGGACGACCAACGACGCCGCGGTCAATCTCGGCGGTATCATGGGCGCCGACCTGGTCGGCCTTCTCGGCGGCCTGAACGGTGCGAATGGCGCCATCAACGCGAACCGCGTCGGCGTCGCCTTCGCCGGCCTCTCCGACGATGGTCAGAGCGCCGTGCGGCTGCAGTGCAAGGGCGTCATGGCGAACCCTCAGGCTTTCAGCGCCCGTCAGCTGAAGCTTTGCAAGGTCATCCAGCGCATCAATTAGGCCGCTTTAGGCGGTCCGCTATCACGCCGCCGCGATCGTTTCGCGGCGGCGTGATAGCGCCGGAAAAATGACAAAAGGTGGAACGCGTACCGGCCTTGTCCGTTTCCATCGAGTGGGCGGACAGCAACCCGGAGTGAACCATGAGACTCGCACAGCTTTCGGCCATCGCGGCCCTTACCCTTTCGCTCGCCGCCGGCACGGCCCTCGCCGCCAGCACCAGCAACGACGACAGCCAGGGAACGACCAACACCGCTGACACGGCGAAAACCCCGACGCCGGTCGCCAACAACCCGACCAGCAATGACAACGGCGGCGGCACGACCAACAGCGCCAACCCGATCGACACCGCCATGTCGAAAGCCGGCAGCACCTCGGAGTCGCGCGGGACGTTCTTCTCCGGCCTCGGACCCGCCGATCGCGAAGCGCTGAAGACCCACTGCCAGACGGGCATCGACGGCAACAACCTCACGCAGAGCCAGAAAGCGTTCTGCAGCGAGATGATGGGAACCCGCTAGTCGCGGCAAACCGATGCACGGGAAGGAAGGCGCGCGCCTTCCTTCTTGCGCCAAGCCGCTGACTATTTCAGGAAATCCTTCGGCAGCTTGAGCCCGGCCCGCGCGTAAGCGGCGCGCAGCGTATTCGCCATGAGCAGTGCAATGGTCATCGGCCCGACGCCGCCGGGAACCGGTGTGATCGCCCCGGCGACCTTCGCAGCCTCTGCATAGGCGACATCGCCGACAAGCCGGGTGCCGCCGGGGCCCTTTTCGGGCGCCGCGATCTTGTTCTGGCCGACATCGATCACCACGGAGCCCGGCTTCAGCCAACTGCCCCGGATCATTTCGGCGCGACCGACGGCGGCGACAACAATCCCCGCGCTACGCACCACGTCCGCCAAATCGCGCGTTTTCGAATGGGCGATGGTGACCGTGCAATCCTCTCGAAGCAGCAGCTGGGCCATCGGCTTGCCGACGAGATTGGATCGCCCGACGACCACCGCGGCCTGCCCGGCGAGCGCGTCGCCGAGAACGCGCCGTATCAGAACGAGGCAGCCGGCAGGAGTGCATGGCACCATGGCGTCGCCGATGCCGCTCGCCAGGCGCCCGACATTGATCGGGTGAAAACCGTCGACGTCCTTCTCCGGGAGGATGGCCTCGATCACTTTCGTGCGATCAATCTGCGGCGGCAAAGGAAACTGGACCAGAATTCCGTGGATCGCCGGGTCCTCGTTGAGCCGCTCGATCAGGGACACGAGTTCGGCTTCCGGAGTCGCCGCCGGCAGGTCGTGCTGGACCGAATGGAAGCCGATCTCCTTCGCCTTGCGGCTCTTGCCGCCAACATAGAGGCGGCTCGCCGGATCGTCCCCGACGAGGACGACAGCGAGCCCCGGGACGAAGCCACCCCGCGCCTCCAGTTCCCGCGCGGCGGCGCCGACCTCGGCGGTGATCCCGGCGGCGATGGTGCGTCCGTCGATGACGCGCGCGCCGCCCTCAGCGGAAGATGACGGTGCGATTGCCATTGATCAGGACCCGGTGCTCGATATGGAACTTGACGGCGCGCGCCAGAACCGTCGCCTCGATGTCGCGGCCGATGGCCACGAACTCGGCCGCCGACATCGAATGGTCGACCCGTCCGACGTCCTGCTCGATGATCGGGCCGGCATCGAGATCGGGTGTGACGTAGTGCGCGGTGGCGCCGATCAGTTTGACGCCGCGCGTATGCGCCTGCTGGTACGGCCGCGCGCCGACGAAGCTGGGCAGGAAGGAATGGTGGATGTTGATAGCGCGACCGCTGAGCGACTCGGAGAACTCCGGCGACAGGATCTGCATGTAGCGGGCGAGCACGACGAGGTCGATGCGTTCTTCCGCGATGAGGCCGGCGAGCGCCCTCTCCTGCTTCTCCCGCGTTGCCGGGGTCACCGGCATGTAGAGGTAGCGCAGCTCTTCCGACTCGACGCGCCGGCGCATCGCTTCGTGGTTGGAGACGACCGCCACAAGATCCATGGGCAGGTAGCCGACGGAGTTACGGTAGAGCAGGTCGTTGAGGCAGTGGCCGAACTTCGAGACAAGGACGAGGACGCGGGGCTTCACCGAGAGATCGTGCAGGCGCCAGTCAAGATCGAAGGCGGTCGCTACCGGCATGAAGCCGCGCGCAAATGCACCGGCGGTGACCGAAGCCGGGGCGGAGAATGACACCCGCATGAAGAAGCGCTCCGTCTCGGCGTCGCCGTACTGCGCGCTTTCGACGATGTTGCAAGCCTGCGAGGCTATGGAATTGGCAACCGCGGCGACGATCCCGCGCCGGTCGCCGCACGACAGAGTGAGGACATAGCGCGCCGGTTCGGAAGGCATTTGCTGGGGACCCTGTGAGGCGCGGAAGCAGTAGCGCCCGTCACGTCCCACCGCAACCCGGGCACCCGGCGAGAATCTGCTATGGTTAGGATCGCGACCTGGAAGGAACCGCCATGCCCCCCACCGATGGAGCCTTTGCCAAACGCGTCGCCCTCCTCATCGACGCCGACAATGTTTCGGTGAGGCTCCTGCCCTCGGTGCTGTCGCAGGCGGCGGAGCTGGGAACCCTCGCCGTCCGCCGCGCCTATGGCAATGCCACCACATGGGCGAAGGTATCCGTCCGGAATTTCGCCAAGGCGCACGCGGTGACTCCGGTGCTCGTGATCGCGGCCAGCAACAACAAGGACGCGGCCGACTGGAAGCTGGCGATGGATGCTGCCGATCTCCTCAATCGCGGCGCGGTCGATACCATCTGCATCGCGTCCAGCGACGGGGACTTCACGCCGCTTGCCGTGTACCTGCGCGAAAACGGCCTCGCGGTCTACGGCCTCGGCGAAGCCAAAACGCCGGAGCCGTACCAGGCGGCGCTCGACCGATTCATGGTCATCGGGCGCGAGGCGCCGGCGGCCAAGGCGGAAAAGACCGTGCAGCGGAGCCGGACGCCGGCCGCGCTGAAGCGGCTGCTCGCGCCCCGCGCCGCGCCCGCGGAGCGGCCCGCCACATCAGCGCCGAAGGCGGCCAGGCTGGCAGTGCCCGAAGCCGACATCATCGCCAAGGTGGAGGAGCTCGGCCGCGACGAGGGCTGGGCGGATCTCGGCGTTCTCGGCAGGCACCTGAACAACCGGCCCGAGAAGTTCGACCCGCGCAAATACGGCTTTCGCAGCCTTCGCGACCTCGTCGCTTCGGTTGACGGCCTGGAGATGAGCGAAACCAAGTCGGCTGGCGGGCACAGCGTCGTCCGCGTGCGGCCACGGCCGGGCGCCCACTAGCGCGTCCGGCGACATGGAATCGCAACGGCGCCCGTGCTAACCCGCTCGCCCGAGGCGGCGAGAGCAAACGATGGCCAGACCCAAACGCAAAGTCCAGGCGATCGCCTTCATCGCCAGCCGGACCGACAGGGCCCGCATGGCCCAGGAGCGCCTGGCGCGCCGTTATGACGGGGTAGCGCCCGAGGAAGCCCAGATCATCGTGGCCCTCGGCGGCGACGGCTTCATGCTGGAGACGCTGCACGCCTTCATGAATACCGGCAAGCCGATCTACGGCATGAACTACGGCTCCGTCGGCTTCCTGATGAACGACTTCCGCGAGGACGGGCTGAAAGAGCGGCTCGGCGCCGCCGAGCGGACCGCCGTGCATCCCCTCCTCATGCGCGCCGTCGACGCCGCCGGCGCGAAACACCGGGCCTACGCCATCAACGAAGTGTCGCTGCTCCGCCAATCCTATCAGGCGGCGAAGATGCGCATCTCGATCGACGGCAAGGTGCGCATGGAGGAGCTGATCGCCGACGGGCTGCTGGTGGCGACGCCGGCGGGAAGCACCGCGTACAACCTCTCCGCCCACGGGCCGATCCTGCCGATCTACGCCCCGCTGATGGCGCTGACGCCGCTCAGCGCCTTCCGTCCGCGCACCTGGCGCGGCGCGCTCCTCCCCGACGGCGTCGAGGTGAGGATCGAGGCTCTTGAGGCCGAGAAGCGGCCGGTCAACGCGGTCGCCGACAACGTCGAGTTCAAGTCGGTGGTCGAGGTCAGCGTCAAGCAGGACCGCAAGGCGGAAAGCCTGATCCTCTTCGACCCCGATCATTCCTGGGACGAGCGCATTCTCTCCGAGCAGTTCCGTTACTAGGCCGCGGCGATGGCGTCGCGGGCGAAGTCGCGGGCGGCGTCGCGCGCCTGATCGGCGGCGAAGCGGCGCAGCATCGAGGCAAGCTCGTTGGCCTCGCCGGCGCTGATGTCGCGATAGCGGGCAAGCACGCTCTCCACCATGTGGCAGGTGAAGCTATAGCGGTCGCGCGGCCCGCCGTTCTCGGCGATACCGCGGCAGGCCTCGATCGCCGCCGCGAAAGCGACGAATGCCGACGCCGGCAGCCGGGCGCGGGTATAGACCGAGCGCAGCGCATTGATCCGGCCTGCCCTGACCAGGCTCGCCACGCGGGCGGCGGGAACGCGCGCCAGCACCGACAAGGCCGTTTCGAAGAGGCCGATATTGCCGGCGCAGACCGCGCGCAGAAGCAATGCCGTATTGAGCTGTCCTGTGACCCGGAGATGCTCGACCAGCGCGGGAAGCTCGGCGGTCTCCGTCTCCGCCGCGATCGCCACAGTCGCACGGTCGCAGGCGTCGCGCGTCACCATGCGTGCGCGCGACTCCGGTACCCAGGCCTTGTCGACGACGAAATCGGTGAGCGCATCGCTGAGCCGGCGGATCAACATGTGCCGGATATCCGGCGGGAGATTTGGCCTCGCCAGCAGGCGTTCCCGCATCGCCGCATCGTCGCCGAAGCGCTCCGCCATGCGGCGGAGGCTGATCCGGGCGATCTCGGCGCCGGGATTGTCGATGAGCGCGCGGCAGGCCCGCTCCTCGCCGACTTCGGCGACGGCGGCGGCAACCGCGCTGGAGACCCGCGGGCGCGTCGCGATGGCTGTCTGCAGAGGCTCGGCGGCGGCCGCGACAATATCGACCAGTTCCGCGTCGATGAAGACCGGCGAACGTGAGAGTACCAGGCAGGCGATTTCGGCCTGATCCGCAGCAAGGCCGAGGATGATATGGCGGGGCGCGATCCGGCTGTCGGCCAGCGTCTGCGCCAGGGCAAGGCGGACTTCCGGTGCCGCATCGTCGAGAAAGAGCGTTAGCGTCGCCTCGAGGCCGCTCCGCGTTTCATCGTCGGCTTCGCCCGAAAGCCAGGCGCGGGCGAGTGATTCGGCCGCCTCGGACCGGCCGGCCGGAGACGCGCTTTCCAGCCAGTGCAGAAACTCACGAACATCCATGCCCGAATGCTGCCAGCGTTGGGTTAACGATCCGTTCACCATGATTTTCAGCTTGTCGGAAATCCCCGGCCAACCGGCGGCGGCCGCCACAATCGGCGCTTACATGAGGAAGATGCTGCAGCCTGCTCCCCATGACCATCTTCCGCGAGCGCACCGGCATCGCGTGTTGAAGGGCGCGCGAATCGTCTTCAACCACCTGTCGTCCTCCTACAGCTGCGTGGTGCGTGACATCTCGGAGACCGGCGCCCGGCTTCAGCTCGACGTGCCGATCGGCATCCCTGATTCCTTCGAGCTGGTCTTTGATGACGGCTCGCCGCCGCGGCAATGCGTGGTTACGCGTCACAGCGGACGCACGCTCGCGGTTCGCTTCGCCAACTGAATTCCTGAGCCGGGTTGCAGTGGGGACGGCCGGGGGCTAGTCCTCCCGCCGGGCGAAGGCGCACGTTTCGGCGCCTACGGCCGGAGAAGCGACGCTAAATATGAAGAACACGCGCGGACTCTATCTCTATCGCCAGATGCTCCGCTGCCGCACCTTCGAGGATCGCGTAGGCGAACTGTTCGTGCGCGGCGGTAGCGCCGGCTCAATGCTACATCTTTCCATCGGCGAGGAAGCGCCTGCAGTGGGTGTCGCCGAAGCCATGGCGCGCGGTGACCGCTTCACCAGCCACCACCGTGGCCATTCGATCTTCCTTGCGCGTGGTGCCGACCCGAAGCGCATGATGGCGGAAATCGCAGGCGCCGCCGACGGCTACTGCGGGGGGAAAGGCGGCTCCATGCACATCGCCGGAATGGATCTCGGCTCGCTCGGCGCCAACGCCATCGTCGGCGGCGGCGTTCCGACTGCAATCGGCGCGGCGCTTTCGGCCAAGACGCTCGGCGAAGACAGCGTCGCCGTAGCGTTCTTCGGCGACGGCGCCATGCAGCAGGGCGTGATCTACGAGTCTATGAACATGGCGGCGCTGTGGAAGCTGCCGGCGTTGTTCGTCTGCATCAACAACCAGTACGGCATGGGCACCCGCATCGACCGCGCCTCAGCCCGGCTCGATTTCGAAGCCCGCGCCGAGACGTTCGGGCTCGCCGGCAAGCGCGCCAACGGCGCCGACGTGGAAGAAGTGGAGGCTCGGGCCTCGGAGCTGATCGCGGGCGCCCGACGCGGCTCGCCGGGATTCCTCATCGTCGACTGCTATCGCTTCCACGGCCATGCGCGAAAGGACAAGAGCCCCTATCGCGAGGAGGCGGAAGAGATCGAGCAGCGGGCGCTCCGCGACGCCGTTGCCTTCCAGAAGCGGCGGCTGGTCGACCACGGCGAAGCGGTTGAGGGAGACTTTGCCGTCATCGACAACGAGGTTGCCGCGGAAATGAACGCCGCTGTCGAATTTGCGATCGCCGCTGCCAGGACACCCCTCGCCGCGCTTTACACCGACGTGTACGGCCCCGGCGAGGCGCCCCCCGCGCCGGTCGACGGGCGCATCGACGCCGCGCTGGCCAGCTGATCATGGTTGAATCCACCTATCGCGACGCCCTGCGCGAGGCGCTCTCCGATGCCATGCGCGCCGACCCGAGCATCGTGCTGCTGGGCGAAGAGGTTGGCGCCTACGGCGGCGCCTATGCGGTCAGCAAAGGCATGCTGGCAGAGTTCGGCGCGCGGCGGGTGATCGACACACCTATCTCGGAGGCCGGCTTCGTCGGAATGGCGGTCGGCGCGGCGATGACCGGACTGCGGCCCGTCGCGGAACTGATGTACGTCGACTTCCTGGGCGTGGCGATGGATCAGATTGCCAACCAGGCGGCCAAGATCCGCTACATGTTCGGCGGTCAGACGGGCGTGCCCATGATCTTGCGCGCGCAGGGCGGAACGGGACGCTCGGCCGGCGCGCAGCATTCGCAATCGCTGGAAGCCTGGATCATGCACATCCCGGGCCTGCGGCTGGCGATGCCCGGCACGGTCACGGACGCCTACCTGCTTCTCCGCCACGCGCTGACGCTGCCTGATCCGGTGGTGTTCCTCGAGCACAAGTCGCTGTACGCGCGGACCGGCGACCTCGACAAGTCGGCGCCGGTGCACTGGGGGAAGGCGATCATCCGCCGGCCCGGCAGCCAGCTCACTATCGTCAGCTACAGCCGCATGATCCATTTCTGCCTCGAAGCGGCGGAACAGTTAGGCGGCGAAGGAATGGACGCGGAGGTCATCGACCTGCGCACGCTCAATCCGCTCGACCGCGAGACGGTCGTAGCGAGCGTGCGCAAGACCGGCCGCGCCCTGATCGTTTCGGAAGGACATCTGACCGGGGGTGTCGCCGGCGAACTGTCGGCCGTCATCACCGAGGGGGCTTTTTCCTATCTCGAGGAGCCGCCGATCCGCCTGGCGGCGGAAGACGTGCCGGTGCCGGTATCGCCGGCGCTCGAGGCGGCCTCGATTCCGTCGGTAGAACGCATCGTCGCCACGGCGCGGAAGATCCTGCGGCGATGAGCGGCGACCTCATCCTGATGCCACGCCTCGGCGAGACCATGGAGGCAGGCACTGTCCGCGCCTGGCTGGTCCATCCGGGCAAGCCGTTCCGGCGCGGCGACGTGATCGCCGAGATCGAGACCGACAAGACCACGGTCGAAATGCCGGCGCTCGCCGATGGCACGATCGAAGAGATCCTCGCGCCGGTGGGTGCGGTGGTCCCCGTCGGCAAACCCGTGGCGCGACTGACGGGCGGCGTGGGCGACACGGCGTCCAAGTCCGTTGAACAGGGCAGCGCCGAGTTTGCCCTGGTCAAAGCGGCCGCTGCCGACCTGGACATGCCGCTGAAGCCACCACCGGCGAATGTCGTGTTTGGCCGGGTCCCGGCTTCACCGGCCGCGCGGCGGCTGGCAGAACGGCTGGGCGTGGAACTCGCGGATGTGACCGGGAGCGGGCCGAATGGCCGCCGCCAGGGCATGGATGTTCGCGCCCATGCCGAAAGCGAAAAATCGCCGGCCGGACCCGCCGAGGGCATGCTTCATTTCGTCCTGCGCGGCAACGGACCGGGCCTGCCGGTCGCGTTCCTCCACGGCTTCGGCGGCAGCCTCGATACGTGGACGAATATCCAGAACACACTCGCCTTGCACCGGCCGACGATCGCCTTCGATCTTCCCGGCCATGGGCGCTCGGTCGCGCATCGAGCCGCCGGCTTCGCCGATATGGCGGTGGCCGTCGCCGCGACGCTGGACGCCGCCAACATCGACCGGGTGCACCTGGTCGGACATTCCATGGGCGGTGGCGTCGGCGCTTCGCTGGCGCTGACCCGGCCGACGCGGGTAGCCAGCCTCACCCTGTTCGCGCCGGCGGGCTTCGGGCCCGAGATCAACCGGCTGTTGATCACGGACTTCGCCAGGGCCGAGCACGAAGCGGAGATCGCCGAACTGATCGGCGAGTTCTTCGGGCCCGGCGCCCGCGTCCCGCACCATCTGCCCGCGCTGCTCGCCCGCACGCGCGGCGACCCGCTGCATCGCGAGGCACTTGGCCGGGCCCTCGCTGCCGTGTTTCAGGACGGGCGCCAGCAGGTGCTGGACCTTGACGCGCTGGCAGCGGCAGGGATTCCGGTGCGGATCATCTGGGGCGACCACGATCGCGTCTTGCCCTTCACCACCACCGACGCACTGCCGGCCGTTTTTGCGCTGCACCGTTTCCGCGGTGCCGGGCACATGCCCTATACAGAGATGCCGCGCGAGGCCATCCGCCTCATCCGGGAAACCATCCGGAGCGAATAACATGCTGCTCGCCTGCGGCGACGCCCTGATCGACTGGATACCCACACGCTCGATCGATGGACGCGAGGCCTACGTGCCGGCGATCGGCGGCTCGTGCTGCAACCTGGCCGTGGCGCTCGGCCGGCTCGGCGCCGATGCCGGGTTCATGGGCGGGATCTCCACCGACCTGTTCGGCGACATGCTCATCGCCGGCCTGGCCGAATCCGGCGTCTCGACGAAATACGTGGCGCGGCTCGATCGCGAGACCACCCTCGGCTTCGTCAGGCTTGGCGAAGGCGAACCGCAATATGCGTTCTACGACGACGGCACCGCCGGGCGGTCGTGGACACGCGCCGCCTCCGCGCCCCCTGGAACGGAGGTGCGGCTCATCCACATCGGCTCGGTAACGCTCATTCATCCGCCCGTCGCCGATGAATGCGAGGCACTGTTCGCTGCCGAAAAAGGCCGGCGCATCCTCTCGCTCGACCCGAACTGCCGCCCGACGCTTATCCGCGATGCGGCAGCGTACCGGGCTCGCCTGGCGCGTCTCCTGGCGCTGGCCGACATCGTGCGGCTTTCGCTGAGCGACCTCGAATTTCTGCTTCCCGGAACCAGCCCGGAAGAGGCCGCCGGCCGATGGATTGCCGGCGGCGTCTGCCTGGTGGCGGTTACCGAAGGCGCGCGCGGCTCAACCACGTTCACGCGCCGCGGGCGCGTAACGGTCCCGGGAAGGCAGGTCGATGTCGTGGACACCATAGGAGCGGGCGACAGTTTTCTCGCCGGGCTCCTCGTGAAGCTTGACGAGGCCGGGCTGCTATCGGCCGGGGCGCTTGCCCGGCTGACCGCCAGGGACCTGGAGCCGGCCCTCGCCTTCGCCGGCGATGTCGCGGCGATCAGTTGCCAGCGCTCCGGAGCCAATCCACCGTGGCGCCGGGAAATCGCGGCAGCCCTGGCGGCGATCGGCCGGTGATTTTCTGTCAGGTCTGCAGTGGTTTCCAGTAGGTCGTCACGTCCGCGAGAGCCGGTCTCGGGCGGTCGACCGGCGGTACCGTCGCGGTGCCGATGTGGATGATGGCAATGACCTTCTCGTTCGGCTGCAGCCCGAGGATACGGCCGGCCTCCGGGTCATAGGCGATCCAGCCGGTCGTCCATTGCGCGGCGTAGCCAAGCGCATGGCTGGCGAGCACGATATTCATGGCGGCGTTGCCGCCCGATAGCACCTGCTCCCATTCCGGGATTTTCGGATGCGGCGCCGCCCGGCTGACCACCGCGATCACCAGCGGCGCCTGGGAAAGGCGTTTGCGTTCTTCGGCGATCTGCTTCTCGTTCGCTTCCGGGTGCTGCTTCTGGAAAAGCGCGGCAAGCGCGTCGCTCGCCTGCTGCCGGGCGTCGCCCTCGAAGACGATGAAACGCCAGGGCGTCAGCTTGCCGTGATCGGGCACACGCGAAGCGATCGTCAGAATCTCCGCGAGGGCATCCGCACCGGGCGCGGGCGACGCGAGAAACGACGGTGAAATGGATTTTCGGGTCTTGAGAAGCTGAAGCGCGTCGGGCATGGCACCTTTCTCGGCTGGACGGGAAGCTGCGCGCACCTTGGCGCAACCGGCCCTGAATGCAAATCACGCCGGCCTTGAATTTGCCACCGAATTGCGGCTGAACTTAAAGTTCGCGCGACATCGGCACGAGGGCCCGGATTTTGCGGCGGCAGCGTTCACAAATATTCTGGCGGCTGGTGATGGCGATGGTTGTCGCCGTCCTGACTTCCGGACTGACCGGCAGCGTCCTCGCCCAGACGGCCGTCCCTATCCCGCGTATCGCGCCGCGCGGGACTCTCGACGGCGCCCCGGCGCCGGGAACGGTCCCGGCGGGGGGTAACGCCGCCAGCGCGACCGATGCCGGCAGCGGAGATGACATGGATGGCGGCGGCGACACCGCCGCGGTGGGTGACGACACCGGCGGTGACATCGACAATCCCGCCGACATCAACGCGCCCCCTGATGCCTCAACAACTGACGCCAATCCGGACGCGGGACTGATAGACCTGAGTTCAGCCGCCGACGCGCTGCCGCCGGGCACACCGCCGACCCCCACCAGCTTCGAACTGACGGCTCGGCTTACACCCGACGGCCCCCCGATCACATCGGGCATGACCTGGCGCGTCTTCAGTTCGTCCCTCG
Organism: Hyphomicrobiales bacterium; assembly: GCA_038323025.1. GTDB lineage: Bacteria > Pseudomonadota > Alphaproteobacteria > Rhizobiales > Kaistiaceae > JAFKKF01. The sequence continues at coordinate 65,762 of JBBQGL010000001.1, read as the reverse complement.
GTCCGGACGGCAAGCTGAAGCTCGAGGTCGAAGCCCACGGCGGTTCGGTGAAGCTGACCATGGTGCCGGGCGTGTACCTGGTGCACGCCGCCTACGGCCATGCCGGGGTCACCCGCAAGATCGTTGTCGGTGGCCCGACCAACTCGGATTCGGTGGTCCTCAATGCCGGCGGAATGCGGCTTTCGGCGCTGGTCGGCAAGGACACGCCGCTCGCCCCCTCCGACGTCAACTTTGAAATCTATCCTCCCGACGACGGCGGTTCCGAGGAACACGCTCCCATCGTCTCGCACGTCCAGGCCGGGCAGGTCGTCGGCCTCGCCGTCGGCACCTACCACGTGGTCTGCCGCTATGGCGACGCCAACGCCATCGTGCGCGCCGATATCCGCGTCGAAGCCGGCAAACTGACCGAAGCCGCCGTCTACCAGAAGGCGGCGCGGCTCACCCTGAAGCTGGTGACCGAGCATGGCGGCGAGGCCATCGCGGACACTGCCTGGTCTGTCGTAACGCCGTCCGGCGACAACGTCGCCGACAGCGTCGGGGCGTTTCCCTCCGTGGTGCTCGCAGCCGGCGACTACACCGCGATCGCCAAGCACGACGGCAACATCTTCGAGCGCAACTTCACCGTCGAGGCCGGCCTCAATCGCGACGTGGAAGTGATCGCGACGAAATAGATCGCCGCCACTGGAGCGCTCCCGCCACCGTATGGCGCACGTCCTGCCATGCGTTCATCGCTTGACCAACGCGCGGATATGCTGCGGAATACCTGCGTGGGGTGGCCAAATGCCCGATCGGATGAGCCGGTTCGGCGCGAGTCTTCCGAATCGAGGGCACGAAAGGAAGCGGCCAATGCGCGTTCGAGCCTTTACCGCCGCCGCCCTTGCAGCGGCTGTCACAATCTCTTTTCTCGGCGCGTTCGCTTCGGCTGCGCCGATAACTCAGGTCCTGCGGGGTTCGTATTCACCGTCCAAGATGGAGAAGATGTGCCTCAATCGGGGCGGCCAGTATCACCAGGACGGCAGCAGCTATGGCTGCTCCAGCGGCTGCATGAGCAGTCAGGGGACACCAAGCGAATGCGACATCACCTGCAAGGGGAGCAAGTGCACCGGCACGACGCCCGGCTAGCGTAAGCGCGGACTTTCCTGCAATCCCGGAGATGTCTCATGAAGCGCCTTACCCTTGCCCTCGGCGGATTGGTCGCGTTGTGCCTGCTTGGCGGTCCAGCCACCGCCGAGCGGACTTCGATCCTCACCAAGGCCTACACGCCGAATACCCTTAAGCAGCAGTGCCTCAGCGACGGCGGATCGTATTTCCACAATTCCGGTGCCTACGGCTGCAACAAGCCCTGCAAGAACAGCGAGGGCGGCAGCGACACGTGCACGGTCACGTGCACCGGCAAGACCTGCAAGGGAATCACGCCCGACTGATCTGAGCAGCCGTGGGCTGACGTGATCCACACCGGATACGTCCGGTCAGTCGAGGAGTGTGTCCAGCCCACGGCGAAGGCCCGCCTGTTCGCCGACGCGGCGGATCGCGAGCAGCGTGCCCGCCACATAAGGCAGCGCCGACGAACCGGCATCGTGGCGGACGGTCAGGCGCTCGTCGGGCGCGCCGAACACGGCCTCGCAGGCGAGGACGAATGACGGCAGGCGAAGCGAATGGACCTGCACCGGCGTCCCCTCCCCGACCGCGGCGCCGCGCGTCTCCCGCAGCCCGATCAGTTCGCTGACCGGCTTCGCCGTCGGCCGGCGCTTGACCCCGGCAAGGGATTCGGCGAGTTCGCGCGCGGTGCCGGACGGCGTGTCGGGCTTTGACGCCGAAGCGTAGTCGATGACCTCGAAATCCGGAACGTAGCGCGCTGCTTCAAGGGCGAAGCGCTTGAGAAGCGTGGCAGTCACCGAGAAATTGCCCGCCGCGATGACGCCGCGGCCCGCCATTCGCGCCGCCGCGTCGATCTCGGCATAATCGTTGGCGGACAGGCCGGAGGTACCGACGACGACGTGGCGCCCGCGCTCCAGCGCGAGCAGCACATGAGCCTTGACGGCGTCCGGCCGGGTGTAGTCGACGACCACATCGGACGGCGTCGAGAGCGCCTGCTCGAGGGTCGCGGACAGTTTCACTCCCAGCGTCGACAGCCCGATGGCCTCGCCGGCGTCGCGCGTCGCCGCGGCGCGCGCAACTCCACCCGCCAGCACGAAGTCGGGGTTCTTCGCGATTGCCCCGACGAGGGCGCTGCCCGTCCAGCCGGTGGCGCCGGCAACCGTGACCCGAATGGCCACCGCTCAGGCCGCCGCGCCGACCGGGGAGTGCGCCCGGCGCACATCCGGCGGTGTCGCCTCTTCCTGCAGAAGCGCGAGCGCCTCGGCGAGGGGCAAAGACTGCTGGGCCTGCTGGCCAAGGCGGCGGATGTTGACGCTGCCCTCTTCGGCCTCGCGCTTGCCACAGACCAGCATGACCGGCGTCTTGGTGAGCGAGTGTTCGCGAACCTTGTAGTTGATCTTCTCGTTGCGCAGGTCGAGCTCGGAGCGCAGGCCCGCCGCGAGCAGCTTGCGATTGACCTCGGTCGCATACTGGTCGGCGTCCTGGGTGATAGTCGCCACGACGGCCTGGACCGGCGCGAACCAGAGCGGGAAATGCCCGGCGAAATTCTCGATGAGAATGCCGAGGAAACGCTCCATCGAGCCGCAGATGGCGCGATGGATCATCACCGGCGTACGCTTGTCCCCGGCAGCGTCGATGTAGTAGGCGCCAAAGCGGCTCGGCAGGTTGAAGTCGACTTGCGTGGTGCCGCATTGCCAGTCGCGGCCGATGGCATCACGCAGCACGTATTCGAATTTCGGTCCGTAGAAGGCGCCCTCGCCTGGGTTGATGCCGGTCTTGATACGGCCGCCCGCCTGCGCCTCGATCTGCTTCAGCACCTTGAGCATGACGGCTTCCGCCTCGTCCCAGGCGGCGTCCGAGCCGACGCGCTTGTCCGGCCGAGTCGACAATTTCACCACGATCTCGCTGAAGCCGAAGTCGGCGTAGGTCGACAGGATGAGGTCGTTGATCTTGAGGCACTCGGCCTCCATCTGCTCCTCGGTACAGAAGATGTGGGCGTCGTCCTGGGTGAAACCGCGCACGCGCAGCAGCCCGTGCATCGCGCCGGACGGCTCGTAGCGATGCACCGCGCCGAACTCGGCGAAGCGCAGCGGCAAATCGCGATAGCTCTTCAGGCCGTGCTTGAAGATCTGGATATGGCCGGGGCAGTTCATCGGCTTGAGGACGTAGAGGCGGTCGTTGTCGTCGATCTCGTCCCCCGCCGGCTGCACCTTGAACATGTTCTCGCGGAATGTCGTCCAGTGGCCGGACGTCTCCCACAGCACCTTGTCGAGCATCTGCGGCGCGTTGACCTCGTGATAGTCGGCGCGCAGCCGCCGGCGCATGTAGGCGACCAGCTCCTGGAACATCGTCCAGCCCTTCGGATGCCAGAACACGACGCCCGGCCCCTCCTCCTGGAAATGGAAGAGGTCCATCTCGCGGCCGATGCGGCGATGGTCGCGCTTCTCGGCCTCCTCGAGCATGGTGAGGTAAGCCTTCAGCTCGTCCTCGTTCCGCCACGCGGTGCCGTAGATGCGGGTCAGCATCGGCCGGGTCGAGTCGCCGCGCCAATATGCGCCGGCAACCTTCATCAGCTTGAAGGCGCTACCGATCTGGCCGGTCGCCGTCATGTGCGGGCCGCGACAGAGGTCGAACCAGTCGCCCTGGCGATAGATCTTCAGGTCCTGGCCCTCGGGGATCGCGTCAACCAGCTCGACCTTGAACATCTCGCCCTTGTCGGTGAAGACCTGACGCGCCTTGTCGCGCGACCAGACCTCCCGGGTGAAGGGCGCGTTGGCCTTGACGATCTCGCGCATCCTCGCCTCGATCTTCGGCAGATCGTCGGTGGTGAAGGGCTCGTTGCGAAAGAAGTCGTAGTAGAAGCCGTTCTCGATCACCGGGCCGATGGTCACCTGCGTGCCGGGATACAGCTGCTGCACGGCCTCGGCCATGACGTGGGCGGCGTCGTGGCGAATGAGTTCGAGCGCGCGCGGGTCGTCGCGGGTGACGATCTCGATCCGGGCGTCCCGGTCGATGGGATCGGCGAGGTCGGCGACCTTGCCGTCGAGCGCCATCGCCACGGCCTTCTTGGCGAGCGATTTGGAGATGCCTTCGGCGATCTCGCGGCCGGTGACGCCGGCGGCGAATTCGCGAACGGAATTGTCGGGGAAGGTCAGGTGGATCATCGGGGCCTCCTGCTCACTCCTGCACACGAGCGCAGGTAAGCGGTTGATGCCGCATCGATAAGCGGCGGGCGGTTAGGTGAACCAGACTCGTCCGGCAGTCAAGACCGTTGAAGAAAGACGCCCCTTCCATCGAAGGCGGCGGCACCTCGCGGGTCCAGGGAGGTAATCCGGCGCGAGGTGCCTATATATGCGACTCGAAAACGGGGATGCTCTCGCATGATCACGCGCTCGCTTGGCCGAAACGGTCCTTCCGTCGGCGCCGTCGGACTCGGCTGCATGGGCATGTCGGACTTCTACGGGCCCTCCGACCGCTTCGAAAGCATCGCCACCATCCACGCCGCGCTCGAGGCGGGCGTCACCCTCCTCGACACCGGCGATTACTACGGCATGGGCCACAACGAACTTCTGATCGCCGAAGCGCTTGCCGGCGGCAAGCGCGATCGCGCCGTGATCAGCGTCAAGTACGGAGCACTCCGCGGCCCGGACAAGGCCTGGCTGGGCTATGACTGCCGCCCCGCCGCGACCAGGACGTTCCTCGCCTACACGCTGCAGCGCCTCGGCACCGACCACATCGACATCTACCGGCCTGGCCGCCTCGATTCGACCGTGCCCATCGAGGAGACGGTCGGCGCAAGCGCCATCGCGGACCTGATCAAGGCCGGCTACGTCCGTTACATCGGCCTCTCGGAAGTCGGACCCGACACGCTCCGGCGGGCGGCCGCGGTCCATCCGATCTCGGACCTGCAGATCGAGTACTCGCTGATCTCACGCGGAATCGAGAATGCCATTTTACCGACCTGTCGCGAACTCGGCATCGGCATCACCGCCTACGGCGTCCTCTCCCGCGGGCTGATCAGCGGGCATTGGTCGAAGGAGCGCGCGGCACATCCGGGCGACTTCCGCCGGCACTCTCCGCGCTTCAGCGACGAGAATATCGATCACAACCTGAAGCTGGTCGAGGCCTTGCGGACCATAGCCAGCGCGAAGAGGGCAACTGTTGCGCAGGTCGCGATCGCCTGGGTACTGGCACAAGGAGCCGACATCGTTCCGCTTGTCGGCGCGCGACGGCGCGACCGGCTGACCGAAGCGCTCGGGGCGCTGGCGATCGAACTGACGCCCACAGACTTGGCGGAGATCGAACGCGCCGTCCCTCCCGGCGCGGCGGCCGGCGGCCGCTATGTCGCCGCCCAACTGGCATTTCTCGATAGCGAGCGCCCTGCGGCGAAACCGGGCTAAGGCTTCGCAATCACGGGCTGGCAGCCCCTCGCGCTTGTTGATGCGGGCGGGGATCGCTTAGAGTGATTCCAAATTCGGGAATCCCATGGCGCTCTTCAGCTTCTCCCAGCAGAAATCCTTCTCCGACCTGACCGACCGCGAGGTGCTGGCGCTCGCCATCCAGGCGGAGGAAGAGGACGGCCGTCTCTATCGCGAGATCGCGGCTGGACTGCGCACCGACTTTCCCGCCTCCGCCGAAATCTTCGACAAGATGGGCGAGGAAGAGAACGACCACCGCCGCATGCTCCTCGACCTGTTCACCGAGCGCTTCGGCGACCAGATCCCGCTCATCCGGCGCGAGGACGTGCGCGGCTTCAGCCGCAGGGCGCCGGCGTGGCTGACCTCCTTCGACATCGAGAAGGCACGCCACCGCGCCGAGACGCTGGAGGCCGAGGCGGTGAACTTCTACCGCCGCGCCGCCGCGCGTAGCACCGATCCCGCCGTGCGCAAGCTCCTCGGCGACCTCGCCGTGATCGAGGCCGGGCACGAGGCCCATGCACGCGAGCTGGAAGCCGGCATCCCGCAGTCGAAGCGCGAGGAAGAAAAGGAAACCGCGCGCCGGCTTTTCGTCCTGCAGGTAGTTCAGCCGGGCCTCGCCGGCCTGATGGACGGGTCGGTGTCGACGCTCGCGCCGGTCTTCGCCGCCGCCTTCGCCACTCACAGCAGCTGGGAGACGTTTCTGGTCGGCATGGCCGCCTCGGTCGGCGCCGGCATCTCCATGGGATTTGCCGAGGCGCTTTCCGACGACGGCATGCTCACCGGGCGCAGACGGCCGTGGATACGCGGCCTCGTGTGCGGCGTGATGACCACCATCGGCGGCATCGGCCACACGCTCCCCTACCTCATCCCCGATTTCACCTGGGCGACCGGCCTCGCCGGCGTCATAGTGCTGATCGAGCTCTGGGTGATCTCGTGGATCCGGGCCCGGTTCATGGACACGCCGTTCCTGCGCGCCGCCTTCCAGGTGGTGCTTGGCGGCCTGCTCGTCTTCGCCACCGGCATCCTCATCGGCAGCGCCTGACGCGAGGCCGGCCTACCCGTCGAGGCGCTGGTCGGGATGAATGTGCCTGCCCGTCCAGTGGCCGTAGCGCCAGGGCAGGTACCAGCGCGACGCGGCGGGCAGAGCCGCCGGGACGGGGTCGAAACCGGAGGCGCCGAACGGGCCGCAGCGCTGGAAGCGCGACAGCCCGATCCAGCTTCCCGCCCACAGCCCATACCGTCCGATGGCCTCCTCGGTGTACTCGGAACAGGTCGGCAGGTAGCGGCATTGGCGCCCAAGAAACGGCGAGAGCGTTAGCCGATAAAGGCGGATGAGCCCGATGCCAAGCAGCCCCGGCAGCCGTCGGACGACGGCCAGAGAACCCCGAAGACCTGATGGCTGCATCACCGGAAGGTGGGCTTGGTTGCAATGCAGCGCAAGCCGTCAATGCTTTCTTCAAATATCGCGCGCAGCCTGACCGAACGAGTTGACGTGGGTGGAGTTTCCGTTCGCAGCATTTCCGGGGCCATGGGAGAACGCGCATGATCCGCCTCTACCGCACCTATACCGGATATCGCCGGGTCGGCCTCAACCGTTTCGATGCGCTGCGTTTTGCCTGGCTCGTTGTCGGGGCCGGCTTCGTTCCGCTCCGCTCGATCACCAAGCGCTAGGCTCGAGACCCGCCGCGGCGGTTTTTGCCGGCGCGAACGGCGCTGAACTACGAAACCGCTGCTTCCGGCCTGTCGCCTCGCCAGGCGTGGCCGAGCAGTGCCCGGATGGCCGGGCGTTCTATGGGCCGCGGATTCCAGTAAGGGTCGGCAACGGCGATATCCGCCGCCCGGTCCAGCTGATCCTCGCGCATGCCGAGCGACCTGAGCGACGTCGGCGCACCCGCCCGCCTGACCAGATCGAACAGCCCGCCGGCCGCATCGCCGACGCCAAGCGCCCGCGCGACGCGAGCGATCGCCTCCCGAGCCGCCGGCGTGTTGTAGGCGACGACGTGCGGCAGAACGACGGCATGGGTTTCGGCGTGCGGCAGATCGAAGCTTCCGCCGAGCACGTGACAGAGCTTGTGATGCAGGGCCATGGCCGTCCCGGCCAGCACCGTGCCGCAGAGCCAGGCGCCATACAGGGCATCGGCCCGCGCCTCCGGATCGACTGCATTGATCGCGATGCGCGGCAGCGCGGCGGCAAGCGCGCGCACCCCCTCCTCCGCCATCAGCGAAAGAACCGGATTCCCGTCACGGGCGTAGAGCCCTTCCACGGCATGGGCCATGGCGTTCATGCCCGACGTGACCGACAGCATCACCGGCAGGGTCAGGGTCAGGTCGACATCGTAGACCACCACCTCGGGGATGATCTTCGCATCGCGCCGCGTCTTCTTCTCGCCGCCGACGGTCTCGCCGAGGATGTTGGTCATCTCCGAGCCGGCGTAAGTCGTCGGCACGACGATCTGCGGCAGGTCTGTGCGGAACGCGATGGCCTTGCCGAGGCCCGTGGTTGATCCGCCCCCGACGGCGACGGTGCCGTCGATGCCTTTCGCCTTGACGATCGCCATGGCACGTTCGGTGACATCCACCGGCGTGTGCATGCGCGCTTCCGAGAACACGGCAGCGCAGGCGTCGCCGAGCAACCCCGCGACTTCCTCCGCCCGCTCCCTTTGTTCGGGCGTCGAAAGCACCAGCGCCCGCTTGATCCCTATCCGGGACGCCTCGGCCGCGAGTTTCGCGAGCGTGCCGCTGCCGAAGACGATGCGCTGCGGCGATCCCTGGTAGACGAACGGAGCGACGGTCATGGTGCGCTCAGATCGCCAGCCAGCCGCCGTCGATCGGGAGCGTATGGCCGGTGACCATGCTCGAGGCGCGGCTGGCGAGGTAAAGGATGCCGCCGGCCATCTCTTCCGGCTCGGCGAAACGGCCCATGGGCGTCCGGCCCTCGATCGCCCGAACCATCTCGGCATCCTCGCGGAGCTTCTCGGTAAGCTGGGTGCGGACAAAGGTCGGCGCGATGGCGTTGACGCGTATGCCGCGCCCGGCCCATTCCGCGGCAAGGCCGCGGGTGAAGTTCACCAGCGCGCCCTTGGTGGAGTAGTAGGCGATGGCCGGATAGAGCCCGCCACCGGAAAGACCCATGATCGAGGCGATGTTGATGATCCGCCCGCCGCCGGCATTGAGCATGTGGCGCCCGACCTCGCGGCTGGCGAGAAAAGCCCCGGTAAGGTTCACGTCGACGATGCGCCGCCAGTCTTCGGTCGGGAAGGTTTCGGTCGGAAGACGGCGGGTGAAGCCGGCATTGTTGACCAGGATATCGAGGCGCTTGAAATCCGTGAACGCCCGCTCGACGACATCGATGATGGACGCCTCGTCGCCCACATCCAGCCGATAAGGTCGCGCCCTTCCCCCGGCGGCGACGATCTCATCCGCAACCGCCTTTGCCGCATCCTCGTTGATGTCGGTGACGGCAATCCCGGCACCGACCGAGGCCAACGCAACGGAAGCGATGCGGCCGATGCCGGCGCCCGCACCCGTAACCAGTGCGACGTCGCCGTCGAGGCGGAAATCGGCAAGGAAGTCGGGCAACGCCATGACGCCTACCAGAACTCGGGCAATTGCGGGGCCGGTTCGCGCAGCGGCACGAGGGCGGCGTAGCGACCGGCGAAATAAAGCAGCGGCGCGTGCTCGCTCGCCTCCATGACGCGGATATGTCCTATGAACAGCGTGTGGTCGCCACAGTCGTGACTGGCGGCGACATCGGCAACCATCCAGCCTGCGGTGCCGGCAAGGATGGGCACATCCTCGCTGCGCCCGAGATCCAGTTCGAGGCCCGGAACCGGCCTCCCCGCAAAATGGCCGGCGTAGTCCTCCTGCCCCGATGCGAGGATATTCACGGAGAAGCGGCCGGCCGAGATCAGGTGGCCGTGCATGTGGGCCCGCTTCGTCACCGAGATCACGCAGAGCGGCGGGTCGAGCGAGCCGGACATGAAGGCATTTGCCGTCATGCCGCGCATCTCGCCGTTGACCTCGGCGAGAATGACGGTGACTCCGCTGGCGAAGCGGCTCATGACGCGCCGGAAATGGGCTGGCTCGATCTCGGTCACCATCTCCGAAACGTCCATGTGCGGGCGCCTATTTGGCGCCCCGCATGAAATGGTAGCTGAGTTCTCCGGGATTCGTCAGGTCCGGAACGCGCCATCCATCCAGATCGTATTCCGCCATGCATTCCTCGGCAAAGCCCTTGAACTTGTCGGCATTGCCCGAGGCCTGCGCGCCGAACAGCGCGTAGCGGCGGATTTCTTCGGTCGATCCGCCATAGTTGATTTCATAGAGCTCGTGGCGACCGCCGAATTCGGTGGCGACCGAATCCCACAGGAGCTTCATCAGCTTCACCCGTTCCTCGGCCTTGTAGCCGTTAGACCCGCGCAGGAAGCGATCGAGATACGGGCGGATTTCCGGGTTCTTGAAATCCATGGCGTGGCTGTTGAGGTAGATGAGCCCCGAGGCGACGGTCTGTTCGATCAGGTACTTCACCTTGGTGTAGGCCATGGTCGCGATGATCTGGTAGGCGTTGCCCGGATCCATATTGGGCAGCACGTAGTCGCCGATCCACGGCTTCGGGTCCCGCACCATCGCGTCGGAGAGGCCCCAGAACAGATTGCGCCAGGCAATCACCTCGCCGACATTGGCCTGGACGCCGCGGTAGTCCTTCGTGCCCGACGCTTCGACCGCCTTCAGGAGCAAGCCGGCGATGAAGTCCAGCTTCACGGCCAGGCGCGTGCACCCGTGGACGACGAAGCGCGGCAGAAACCCGGTGCGCGGGAAAAAGTTGTTGGCCTTCTCGAGGTCGCCATAGACGAAGACGTTCTCCCAGGGGACCAGCACCTTGTCCATGATGAAGATGGCGTCGTTCTCGTCGAGCCGCGACGACAGCGGATAGTCGAAGGGACTGCCCATGACCGTCGCCGCCATCTCGTAGGAGGTGCGGCAGATGAACTTCACGCCCGGCGAGTTCGTCGGCACCATGAAGACGACGGCGAACTTCTTGTCCTGGACCGGAATCAGACCGTGGTGCGCGACAAAGGTGTAGTTGGTCAGCACCGAACCGGTGGCCACCACCTTGGCGCCGGACACGATCAGCCCTTCGTCGGTTTCCTTCTCGACATGGCAGACGATGTCGCTGACTTCATTGGGCGGTCGATCGCGATCGACCGGCGGGTGGATGATCGCATGATTGATGAACGGCACGCGCTCCTGGCTGTAGCGGTACCAGCGCGTCGCGTTCGCCTGGTATGGTGCGTAGAATTCGGAATTGGCGCCAAGGGTTGCCAGGAACGACGCCTTGTAGTCCGGCGAGCGCCCGACCCAACCGTAGGTGATGCGCGCCCATTCGGCGATCGCCGAGCGCCCCTGTAGCAGGTCCGCCATGCTCTTCGGCGCCTTGAAGAAGGCGTGGGTCATGCCGCCGTTGCCGGTATCCGTCGGCGCCAGCAGCTTGTCCTTGTGCTTGGGATCGTGGAGCGCGTCGTAGAGGCGCGCGATCATCCGCGCGGTGTTGCGGAAGGCCGGGTGGACGGTGACGTCCTTCACCCGCTCGCCGTAGATATAGACCTCCCGCCCGTCCCTCAATTCCTCGAGGTACTGCGCGCCGGTCATCGGGGTGGCGCCCTTGATATTGCCCGTCGTTTCGGGTCGCGCCGCAAACGCGCGCTGATCGGTCCGAATGCCCGTCTCCATCACCCGTCCTCCCCGTTTGTTCGATTAACGAACTTATGTACGATTTCCGAACGCAATGATATTCCGCGACCGTTCTGATGACAAGGGAGCGTGATTGCCCGAACGGCCTTTGAACAACCCGGTGTCAGGGGAGCGTGCGGGAGATCTGCTTGGCCACCGCGTCAAGCTGCGGCAGGAACCGGTCCCGCAACTCATTGCGTGTGGTCCGGCTTGCGTGGGCCGAGAGGTTTATGGCACCGACATTCCTGCCGCCGCGCGTCAGGATCGGCACCGCGAGCGACCTCAGGCCCCGCTCAAGCTCCTCGTCGACGATCGAGAACCCCTGGTCCCGGTCTGCCTTGATCCGGGCGACCAGCGCCGCAAGATCGGTAATGGTCGTCGGCGTGTAGTGCTCGATCCGTATCGACTTCAGCCGTCTCCAGATTTCTTCCTTGTCCAGGAAGCCGAGTTGAATGCGCCCTAGGGAGGTATGGAAGGCAGGAAGCCGCGTGCCGACCGCGATCGTCGTCGAGAGTATGCGGTAGGGCGCCGGCATGCGGGCCACATAGACGATCTCGGTGCCCTGCAGAATCGCGGCCGAGCAGGATTCGTCGAGGGAGTGGCTGAGTTCCTTCATGAGAGGCTCGGCCCGGTCGATCCAGGACTGAGTCGACAGGTACGCGAAGCCAAGTTCGAGAATCCGCGGAGCCAGTGCGAATTGTCGCCCTGCCTGCACGACGTAGCCAAGGGCCGTAAGCGTTCGCAGCACCCTCCGCGCGGTGGCTCGCGAAAGATCCGCCGCAACCGCCGCCTCTGACAGCGTCATCGAAGGCCGCAACTCGCCGAATGCGCCAAGGACGGCCAGGCCCTTGGCGAGCGTGGCCATGAATTCCTTGTCAACCGGAGCGACGCGCTCGTCGGAAGGCGGCACGGTATTGCGACGGACTGTTTGGCTGGCTGTACGCATTGACACGCCTGTTTTCCTGCCAGAATATCGGCCGATATACGAACGCAAGTTCGAAAATCGAACAATCAGGCCGCGCTGTCAAATATGGCAGCAAGAAGCCTGGACGGACCGCCGGGAGGGGCAGCATGGCAGCGCGCGTCAACGGAATTCATCACGTCACCGCAGGCGCCGCCGGCGCCCAGGAAGACATAGATTTCTTCACCAAGGTGGTCGGCCAACGGATGATCAAGCAGACCGTCCTCTTCGACGGTCAGGCGCCGATCTATCACCTGTACTACGCGAACAAGAAGGCCGAGGTCGGGTCGGTCATGACCTGCTTCCCGTTCAAGCAGGCAGGACTGAGGGGACGGAAAGGCACCGGCCAGATCTGGTCGACTGGATACTCGGTGCCGGCCGGCTCGCTTCCCTTCTGGGTCAAGCACTTCGACCAGTACAAGGTGAAGCACGCTGGCATCGGAACCCGCTTCAGCCAGAAGGTTCTTCCGTTCTCGCATCCCGCCGGGCTCGAATTCGAGATGGTCGAGGATGCGAAGGACCATACCGAAGGCTGGACGACCCCGGAGATCGGCAAGGATGTCGCGGTTCGCGGATTCCACAATGTCGTCATGGCCGTCCGCGATCTGGAGGAGCAGGAGCGCTTCTTCGTCGACGGGCTCGGCTTCACCAAGGCCGGGACCGAAGGCGCCTACACCCGTTTCAATATCAACGAGGGTGGCGCCCAGAAGACCATCGATCTCTTCCACCAGCCCGACGTGAAGCAGGGCACCTGGGCGTTTGCCCAGGGCCTGGTCCACCACGTCGCCTTTGCCGTGCCGACGGAGAAGGAGCAGACCGTGGTCAAGGCGCACCTCGAAGGCCTCGGCTACACCGACGTCTCCGAGATCAAGGACCGTAACTACTTCCATTCGATCTACTGCCGCTCGCCGGGCGGGATCCTGTGCGAGGTGGCGACATGCGACATCGGCTTCGCTATCGACGAGCCGATGGACAAGCTCGGCCAGAAGATGCTGCTGCCGCCCTGGTTCGAGAGCCGGCGCGCCGAAATCGTCGCGCCGCTGGAGAAGATAAAGGTGCCGAGCTACCTCGACGCCTAGCAGGCCAGGCGGAGGCGGGTATCCCGCCAGCGCAACTGAACATGAAGGCGCCCCAACGGCGCTTGACCAGGGAGGAACAAAACGATGTCAGAGCGTACCGCCAAGGGCGGCCTTAGCCGCAGAAAGCTTTTGCAGACGGGAGCCGCGGCCGGGGCGGTGATTGCCGCCGGGCCGATATTCTCGCCTGCCGTACATGCGGCCAACACCAAGCTGAAGCTCGGCTTCGTAACCCCGCAGACCGGGCCGCTCGCAGCGTTCGCGGCATCCGACAACTTCAACATCAAGGCCTTCAAGGGAATCGTGAAGGACGGCATCAAGGGCGCCGGCGGCACCTTCGATGTCGAGATCGTCGTCAAGGACAGTCAGTCGGATCCGAACCGCGCCGCCGAGGTCGCCAAGCAGCTGATCGTCGAGGAAAAGATCGACCTGATGCTGACGGCGGAGACCCCGGAGACCGTGAACCCCGTCTCCACCCAGTGCGAGATCGAGGAGATGCCCTGCATCTCGACCAACTCCCCGTGGCAGCCCTATTTCATCGGCCGCCAGGCCAACCCTGCAGGCGGACCGCCGGCGTGGAAGCCCTTCAACTACACCTATCACTACTTCTGGGGCCTCGAAGACATCATCGCCGTCTTCACCAGCATGTGGAACCAGCTCGACACCAACAAGCAGATCGGCGGCCTTTTCCCGAACGACGCCGACGGCAATGCCTGGGGCGATCCGGTTAACGGCGTGCCGCCAGCCTTCACCAAGGCGGGCTACAAGGTTACCGATCCCGGCCGCTACCAGGATTTGACCGACGACTTTTCGGCGCAGATCACGGCCTTCAAGAACGCCAACGCGGAAATCGTCACGGGGGTCGTGCTCCCGCCGGATTTCACCACCTTCCGCAACCAGGCCAACCAGCAGAACTTCAAGCCCAAGGCGATCACAGTCGGCAAGGCCATTCTCTTCCCCGACTCGGTCGAGGTTCTCGGCGCCGCCGGCCACAACCTGTCGTCGGAAGTCTGGTGGACGCCAAGCCACCCCTTCAAGTCATCGCTGACCGGGCAGTCGGCGGCGGAGCTGGCCAAGGCATACGAGGCGGACTCCGGCCGTCCGTGGACGCAGCCGATCGGTTTTGTGCACTCGCTGCTCGAGGTGGCGACCGACGTCATCAGGCGGGCCGAAGACCCGAAGGATGCCGACTCGCTGGTCAAGACGATCCAGGCGACCGACCTGCAGACGATTACCGGGCCGGTGAAGTGGGACGGCGCCAACCTGCCGCCCTTCGCGGCAAAGAACGTCTGCAAGACCCCGCTGGTCGGCGGGCAATGGCGCCGCAAGAGCGACGGCAAGTTCGAGCTGGTGATTGTCGATAACAGCCACGCGCCGCAGATCCCGGCCGGCGGCAAGATGGAAGCGATCACCTACTGAGATTGCCCGGCACCCGGGGAGGCGGACACCGCCTCCCCGATTTCCCTGCCGAAGCGTTCGTGGTGTCTATTGGCCCGCCAGTGACGTCAGATTTTGAGGCGGCCCGCCTGTGATCCTCGAGATTGAGAAGTTGACCAAGGCCTTCGGCTCGGTGGTCGTTGCGGACAACCTCGACCTTGCCGTCGAGGCCGGCTCGGCGCTTGGCATCATCGGGCCAAACGGCGCCGGCAAGACGTCGCTGTTCAACCTGATCACGGGGGCGCTTCGCGCCGACACGGGCACCATCCGTCTCGACGGGAAGGACATAACCTCCGCGCCGCCACAGGAGCGGGCAAGGGCCGGCGTCGCCCGGTCGTTTCAGATTCCGCAGCCGTTCGCGAACCTCACGGTCTTCGAGAACCTGCTCGTCGGTGCTACCCATTGCCGCAAACGCAACGAAGCCGAGGTCACCGATACCTGCCGGGAAGTGCTGTCCCGCACCGGTCTCCTCCGCTTCGCCAATCGCCGGGCGGGATCGCTGACGCTGCTGCAGCTGAAGCGGCTGGAACTCGCCCGCGCGCTCGCCACCGAGCCGCGCATCCTCCTTCTCGACGAGATCGCCGGCGGGCTGACCGAAAGCGAATGCGGCGACCTGGTCGCCACCATCCGCGACATACGCGCCCGCGGCGTCACCATCGTGTGGATCGAGCACGTCGTGCACGCGCTCATCGCCGTCGTCGACCGCCTGACGGTCCTGAATTTTGGCCGCAGGATTGCCGATGGCGAACCGCGCACGGTCATGTCGTCCCGGCCGGTGCGTGAAATCTACCTGGGCATCGAAGCCTGATGGCCCTCCTCGAAACCCACGACCTGACGGCCTTCTACGGCGACTTCCAGGCCCTGTTCGGGATCAGCATCGCCGTCGAGAACGGCGAGACCGTCGCCATCATCGGCGCCAACGGCGCCGGCAAGTCGACGTTCCTGAAGACCCTCGCCGGGCTGCTGCCCAGTTCTCCCGGCACCATCCGCTTCGACGGGGCGGACATCGGCGGCGCCCGCGCCTTCGACAACGTAGCGCGCGGACTGGTTCTCGTCCCGGAAGGGCGGCGGCTCTTCCCATCGCTCTCGGTCGAGGAGAACCTCCTCGTCGGCGGTCATCGGCGCAGTGGCCGCTGGACGCTGGCGCGCATCTACGAGCTCTTCCCCGTTCTGGCGGAGCGCCGTCACCAGCCCGCGACCACCCTCTCCGGCGGCCAGCAGCAGATGTGCGCGATCGGGCGCGCCCTGATGGCCGACCCGCGCCTGCTGCTCTGCGACGAGATCAGCCTCGGCCTCGCACCGATCGTCATTCGTGACATCTACGCCGCGCTGCCGACGATCAAGGCGGAGGGCGCTGCCGTGATCATCGTCGAACAGGATATCGTCCAGGCGCTCGCCGTCTCCGATCGCGTCTATTGCTTTCAGGAAGGCCGCATGACGCTTTCCGGCAAACCGGGCGAGCTTACCCGCGACGCCATCCACGCCGCCTATTTCGGTATCTGATCCGATGCCCGCCGCGCTCCTAGTCTGGCTCGATACCGTCATCCAGGGGATTCTGCTGGGCGGCCTCTACGCCCTTTACGCCACGGGCCTGTCGCTCATTTTCGGGATCATGCGGCTGGTCAACCTCGCCCATGGCGATCTGATAATCGCCGCCGCATTCCTGATCCTCGCGCTCGCGCAGTTCGCCGGCGTCGACACCCTTCTCGCCTTCGCCATCGCGGTGCCGGTGATGTTCGCGCTCGGCTACCTGCTCCAGCGCTACCTCCTCAATCGCACCCTCGGGGAAGATATTCTCCCCCCGCTACTGGTGACCTTCGGCCTTTCGATCGTCATCCAGAACGGGCTCCTCGAAGGCTTTTCGGCCGATACCCGCCGCCTGCCGATCGGCAGCCTCGCCGGGATTTCGGTGCCGCTCGGCGGCGGCATCGCGGTCGGAATCATGCCGCTCCTCAGTCTGGCGGCAGCGATCGTCGTGATCCTCGGGCTGAACCAGCTCTTCTACCGCACGCGCCTCGGCCGCGCCCTGCGCGCCACCTCCGACGATACCGGCACGGCGCAGTTGATGGGCATCAACAACCAGAACATCTATGCGATCGCCATGGGACTGGCGCTGGCCGTCTGCGCCGTCGCCGCCTTCTTCCTCGGCAGCCGCTCCACCTTCGACCCGACCACCGGGCCGGCGCGGCTGATCTACGCCTTCGAGGCCGTGATCGTCGGCGGGCTCGGCAGCCTTTGGGGGACGCTGGCCGGCGGCTTCGTCATCGGCGTCGCGCAGACGGTCGGCGCCCGCATCAATCCGGAATGGCAGATCCTTTCCGGGCATGTCGCCTTCCTGGTCGTCCTCATCCTGCGGCCGCGCGGCTTCTTCCCGCGCGCCTTCGACTGAGGCCGGGTCGATGACCGTCGCATCCTCCGCCTCACCGCCCCCGTTTACTGCGACGCACGGCATGGCCATTCGCTTCACCGCGTTTGCCCTTGTCGCTGCCGCGCTTCTGTTCCTGCCGATATTCGCCGGCCGCGCGCTTCTCCAGAACCTCTTCTTCGTCTTCACCATGCTGTCACTGGCGCAGTACTGGAATTTGTTAGCCGGCTATGCGGGACTCGTCTCCGTCGGGCAGCAGGCGTTCGTCGGGCTCGGCGCCTATGCGCTCTTTGCCGCCGCACTGATCGCGGGCCTTGATCCCCTGCTCGGCATCCTCATCGGCGGCGTGGTCGCCGCAATCCTCGCGCTGCCCACGGCCCTGGTCGTCTTTCGCCTGCGCGGCGCCTACTTCGCCATCGGGACGTGGGTGGCGGCGGAGGTCTTTCGACTGGTGCTGGCGCAGTTCAAGACCACCCTCGGTGGCGGCACCGGGACGTCGCTCGGGCCCGACATCACCAACCAGATGTTCGGGCTGAAGTGGATCGCAGCGACCTTCGACGTGCGCACCCCCGCCGCCCGCGACATCGCGGTGTACTGGCTGGCGCTCGCGCTCCTGCTCGGCACCATGGCGCTTGTCTACCTGCTGCTCCGCTCGCGCCGGGGACTGGCGCTGGCCGCGATCCGGGATTCGGAGGCCGCGGCGGTCAGCCTCGGCGTCGACTCCTTCCGCACCCGCCTCGCGATCTACGTCATCGCCGCGTTCGGCACCGGAATGGTCGGCGCGCTCATCTATCTGCAAAAGGCGCGCGTTTCGCCCGACGCCGCATTTTCCGTCACCGACTGGACCGCTTACGTGATCTTCATCGTCGTCATCGGCGGCATCGGCACGATCGAGGGGCCGATCGTCGGCGCTATCGTCCTCTATTTCCTGCAGGACTACCTGGCCCACTTCGGCACCTGGTACCTGATCACCCTCGGCACCCTCGCTGCCGCCGTCATGCTGGTCGCGCCCAAGGGACTGTGGGGCCTATTCGCCCAGCGCTTCGACGTTCACGTCTTTCCGGTGCGCCGGCACCTGACGATTTCCGGGACTGAAGAGTTTGAGAGCAAACCAGATTAGGGCGCTATAATGCCGGGGCATCCTCGACACTACAGGTCGCGATGACTTTTGCCGCAATCGACTCGTCCTTGCTCGGCCCGCTTTTCGCGACGGACGCGATGCGCGCCGTCTTCTCGGACGAGTCCCGTCTGGCGGCGATGCTGAAGGCCGAGGCTGCTCTGGCGCGCGCCGGGGCGAAGCATGGCCTCGCACCGAAGGCCTTGGCCGTCGCGCTGGAGAAGATGACCCCGGCCGACTTCGACCTTGGGCTGCTGGGTGTCAAAACCGCCGATGCCGGGGTGGTTGCCATCCCCTTCGTGAAGGCGGTCGAGGCGAAGCTCCCAGAGAAGCTGCGCCCGCATTTCCACCACGGCACCACAAGTCAGGACATCGTCGATACGTCCAACGCGCTGCTGATGCGACGGGCCCTCGACCTGATCGAGGCGGACCTTGCCGCGATCACCGCCGGCCTGGCGCAGCTCGCCCGCACCCACCGGCGGGCTCCCCAGGTCGGACGGAGCTACGGCCAGCACGCCGCGCCAATTACCTTCGGCTTTGCAGTCGCGGGCTGGCTGTCGGGGATCGCGGAAGCGGCGAACGACTATGCCCGCGTCCGTCGGCTGGCGCTTGCCGCCTCGCTTGGCGGACCGGTCGGTACCCTCGCCGCCCTCGGCGAGAAAGGACCGGCAGTGGCGGAAGACTTCGCCGCCGAGCTTGGCCTGGAGACGACGGCGATCGCATGGCACACGAGCCGCAACCGCATCGCCGCCACCGGCGCATGGCTCGCCATTTTGGTCGGCAGTCTGGCGAAAATAGCGACCGACGTCGTGCATCTCTCATCGACCGAGGTCGGCGAAGTTTCCGAGCCGCACGCCGCCGGCCGGGGCGGGTCGTCGGCGATGCCGCATAAGCGCAACCCGGTCTCTTCCACCGTGATCCTCGCGGCGCACGCAGCGTCATCGGGCCTCGCCGGCACGCTGATCGCGAGCATGGCCGCCGCCGGCCAGAGGTCGGCCGGCGCGTGGCACGCGGAATGGCACGCCCTGCCCCAGCTGTTCGGCCTCGCCTCGGGGGCATTGCGCGAGGCCCGCGCCCTCGCCGAGGGACTCGTGGTCGACGCCAGCCGCATGCGCGCCAACCTCGACCTCACCAAAGGCCTCCTGTTTTCCGACGCGGTTGCCGCGGTGCTCGCGCCGGGCCTCGGACGCGACGCCGCGCACCGGCTCGTGGCCGAGGCGGCTGACTCCGTACGGGAGACAGGAATACCACTAGGGTCGGCGCTCGAGGAGAAGCCTGAAATCCCCGCGGCACTGCGAAATGCCGTCACGGCAGCCTTCGATCTGACGCCGGCCCTGGATGCGGGCGCCGCCATGACCGATCGGGCGCTTGCCGCCTTCAAATCCAACCCAAAGAAGCGCTGACATGCCCCACGTCAAAGCCAACGGCGTCAATCTCCATTACGAACTGACCGGTCCGGCCGGTGCCCCGACAATTGTGTTTTCCCACTCGATCGGCGCGTCGCTTGAAATGTGGGATGCACAGGTCGCCGCCTTCGCCGGCCGCTACCGCTGCCTGCGCTACGACATCCGGGGCCATGGCTCTTCCGAGGTCATCGACCGCCCTGCGACCGTCGACGATCTGGCCGACGACCTGGCGGGACTGCTCGACGCGCTCGATATCGCCAAGGCCCACATCGTCGGGCTTTCGCTCGGGGGGATGATGGGCCAGGCCTTCGCCCTCCGCCACCCGCAGAAGCTCGACCGCCTCGTGTTGGTGTCGACTTCCGCGAAGATGGACGCGCAGTTCTATCGCGATCGCGAGACCGTTGCCCGGCGCGAAGGCTACGGCTCATTCATCGAAACGGTGCTCGTGCCGCGCTGGTTCACCCAGGAATTCGGCAAGGCCTCGCCGGAGGTAATCGACGCCTTTCGCCGGCGGTTCCCGAAGGACTGGCGCGGCTACGCGGTGTGCTGCGGTGTCATCGCGACCCTCGACCTGCCCGAGCGGATTGGCGGCATCAGGGCGCCGACCATGATCATCGTCGGAGCCGCGGATCCTGCCACGCCGGTTGCCATGTCGCTCGACCTGCTTGCCCGCATTCCCGATGCGGAACTCGTGGTCGTCCCCCGGCTCGCCCACATTCTCGTCGCGGAGCGCCCCGACCTTGTGAATCCCTACATTGCGACGTTCCTGGACCGCGCGGGACGGCGTCAGGCCGGCCCAACGTTTGACGACGGCCTGGTCAACCGGAAGGCAGTGCTCGGCTCCGAATTCGTCGAGCGCGCTCTTGCCAACGCGGGCGCTTTCGCGAAGCCCTGGCAGGACTTCATCACGCGCGCGGCATGGGCGGAGATCTGGGGCGACCCTGCCCTGCCCTGGAAGACCCGCTCGATGCTCACGGTCGCGATGATGGCCGCGCTCCATCGTGAGGAAGAGTTCAAGATTCATGCGCGCGGCGCCATACGGAACGGGGTCACGCCGGACGAGCTGCGCGCGCTGATCAAGCAGGCTGCCGTCTATGCCGGCGTTCCATCGGGCAACGCCGCCATGCGCTGGGCCCTGGAAGTGCTGGGGGACGAACTCAATTGAAACACCGCCTCTCACAGAGCGAAGCCGTACCGGGCGAGTGCCGCTGATGGCCGAGTTCCTTTCCCTTCACGACGCGATCGCCGCCAACTTCCGCGGCGGTGAGGTCGTGGCCATGGAGGGCTTCACCCACCTCATCCCCTATGCGGCCGGGCACGAGGTCATTCGCCAGGGCCACAAGCGCCTGACTCTCGTACGCATGACCCCGGACCTGATCTACGACCAGCTGATCGGCATGGGCGCAGCGGAGAAGCTGGTCTTCTCGTGGGGAGGCAATCCGGGGGTCGGCTCGCTGCACCGCATGCGTGACGCGGTGGAAAACGGCTGGCCGTCGCCGCTCGCGCTCGAGGAGCACTCCCACGCCGCCATGGCGAACGCCTATGAGGCCGGCGCCGCCAACCTGCCCTTCGCCGTGTTCCGCGGCTACAAGGGCGTCGACCTGCCGAAGGTGAACCCGGCGATCCGCTCGGTGACCTGTCCCTACACGGGAGAAGTGCTGGCGACGGTTCCGGCGATCCGGCCCGACGTGACCGTGATCCACGCGCTGCGCGCCGACCGCGACGGCAATGTGCTGCTCGAGGGCATCCTCGGCGTGCAGAAGGAGGCCGTTCTCGCTGCCCGGCGTGCTGTGGTGACCGTCGAGGAGATCGTTGACGACTTCGGGCCACGCAGCCCCAACGCCGTCATCCTCCCGGCGTGGACGATAGGGGCAATCGCGGTCGTGCCGGGCGGTGCCTACCCGTCTTATGCCCACGGCTACTACAAGCGGGCCAACGCCTTCTACAAGGCCTGGGACGCCATCGCCCGCGAACGCGATACCTTCCTCGCGTGGATGCGCGAGAACGTGCTCGCCCGAGATGCCGGCGCCTTCCGTCAATACGGCAAGCAGACCGCGTGAGGCAGGCATGAGCGATCCGACAACCGCGTCCGCCTACACCCCGACCGAAATCATGACGATCGCCGCGGCCCGGGCGCTCCGCAACGACGACGTCTGCTTCGTCGGCATCGGTGCCCCTTCGGCCGCCTGCAATCTGGCGCGTCTTACGCACGCGCCCGACATCACGCTCATCTACGAGTCCGGTACGATCGATACCAAGCCGGAAGTGCTGCCGCTGTCGATCGGCGACGGTGAATTGTGCGAAACGGCGCTGACGACCGTCTCGGTGCCCGAGATGTTCCGCTACTGGCTGCAGGGCGGCCGGATTACCGTGGGATTCCTCGGCGGAGCGCAGATCGACCGCTTCGCCAACCTCAACACCACCGTGGTCGGCCCTTATGACCGGCCGAAGGTGAGACTCCCCGGCGGCGGCGGCGCTCCCGAGATCGCCACGAACTGCGGCGAGATTTTCATCACCATGGCGATGTCGCCGCGCGCCTTCATCGAGAAGCTTCCGTTCATCACCTCCCTCGGGCATGGCAGCGGCCCGGGCAGCCGCGAGGCGCTGGGCGTGAAGACCAAGGGCCCCACCCGCGTGATGACCGACCTCTGCGTCCTCGAGCCGGACCCGGCGACGCGGGAACTGACCGTCGTCTCGCTCCACCCCGGCGTTAGCCGTGAAGCCGCACAGGCGCAATGCGCATGGAAGCTGCGCTTTGCCGATGACGTCGGCGAGACGGCGCCGCCGAAGCCGGAGGAATTGCGCGTACTCCGCCAATTGCAGGAGCGCACCGCGCGCGCCCACGGAGGCGAAGCATGACACGGGACGTCTTCATCTGCGCGACGGTCCGCACGCCCATCGGGCGTTTCGGCGGCGCCCTCGCAAAGGTCAGGACCGACGACCTCGCCGCGATACCGATCCGCGAGATTGTACGCCGCCATCCCTCGGTCGCCGGTGCCATCGACGAGGTCTTCCTCGGCTGCGCCAACCAGGCGGGCGAAGACAATCGCAACGTCGCACGCATGGCGGTCCTGCTCGCCGGCCTCGGCGAGGAGGTCCCCGGCACCACGATCAACCGGCTCTGCGCCTCCAGCCTGGATGCGGTCGGCAGCGCCGCTCGCGCCATCAAGGCCGGGGAGATCGATCTGGCCATCGCCGGCGGGGTCGAGTCGATGACGCGGGCGCCGTTTGCCATGGCCAAGGCCGAGGCGCCTTTCCAGCGCACGACCGAGATCCACGACACGACGATCGGCTGGCGCTTCATCAACCCGCTGCTCAAGGCGCAATACGGCGTCGATTCCATGCCGGAGACGGGCGAGAACGTCGCCGAGGAATTTCAGGTGAGCCGGGCCGACCAGGACGCCTTCGCGTTTCGCTCGCAACAGCGGGCAAAGAAGGCGATGGACAGCGGCGTCCTCGCCGGCCGGATCGTGGCGGTCGAGATCCCGGGCGGCAAGGCCGGTCCCGTGCAGTTTACGCGGGACGAGCACCCCCGCGCCGACACGACGCTTGAAACACTCGCCAAGTTGAAGCCGATCGTACGGCCCGGGGGTACGGTGACCGCCGGCAATGCCTCGGGCGTGAACGATGGCGCCGTGGCGCTGATCCTCGCCTCGCGCGAGGCGGCGGAACGTCACGGCCTGACCCTTCTTGGCCGCGTGATCGGCATGGCTACCGCCGGCGTGCCACCCCGTATCATGGGGATCGGTCCCGTGCCTGCGACGCGCAAGCTCGTCGAGCGGCTCGGCATGAAGGTCGCCGACTTCGACCTGATCGAGCTGAACGAGGCCTTTGCCAGCCAGGCACTTGCCTGTCTCCGCCAGCTCGGCGTCGCCGACGATGCCACCCACGTCAACCCCAACGGCGGCGCGATCGCGTTTGGCCATCCGCTCGGCATGTCGGGCGCGCGTCTCGCCGCCGACGTAGCCGAGGAGCTGGCGCGGACAGGAGGCCGATTCGGCCTCGCCACGATGTGCGTCGGCGTCGGCCAGGGCGTCGCGCTGGCGCTCGAGCGGATGTGAGGAGGGAAACGAGATGGTCACCGTCTACCCGGTAGACAGCCTTAAGGTCGACCCGCCGTCGCTCTACCCGGACTACGTCGGCACTCGCCTGCGCGCGCCGTTGAAGCCACTGGTCCTGCTGCCGCACACCCTCTCCGAGCTTTCCGGGCCGGTCTACGGTCATGAAAGCGTACTCGCCGGCGACGCCGATCTCACCCGCCAACACGCCGGCGAACCGGCCGGCCAGCGCATCATCGTCTCCGGCCGGGTGACCGACGAGGACGGCCGCCCGGTTCCGAGCACCCTCATCGAGATCTGGCAGGCCAATGCCGCGGGGCGCTACATCCACGTGGTCGATCAGCATCCGGCCCCCCTGGACCCTAACTTTTCCGGCGCGGGACGGTGCGCCACCGACGCGGACGGGCGGTATGCCTTCACCACCATCAAGCCCGGCTCCTATCCCTGGCGCAATCATCCCAATGCCTGGCGTCCGGCGCACATACACCTGTCGCTGTTCGGCCCGTCCTTTCTGACGCGGCTGGTGACGCAAATGTATTTCCCGGACGACCCCCTCTTCCCGTTCGATCCGATCTTCAACGCCGTCCCCGACCCGAAGGCCCGCGAGCGCCTCATTTCGCGCTTCGATCTGGCAACGACCCGGCCCGAGTGGGCCCTCGGCTTCGTCTTCGATATCGTCCTTCGCGGCCGCGCGGCGACGCCGTTCGAGGAGCCGCATCATGACTAAGGCCGTGACCCCGTCCCAGACGGCCGGACCGTATTTCGCGTTCGCACTGACCCCGACCGACTATGCTTACCAGGCGCTCGCGGGAAACGACCTGCGGACTGACGATGCCGTCGGCAACGCCGTGATCGTCGAGGGCCGGTTGCTCGATGGAGCAGGCCAGCCGGTGCCGGACGGATTCCTGGAGATATGGCAGGCCGACGGCGCCGGACGATATTGGGGCTCGAATCCGCAACCCAATACGAGCTTCAAGGGCTTCGGGCGGGCCCGCACGGATGCGACGGGCGCCTATCGCTTCACGTCGGTGAAACCCGGTCCGGTGCCTGGGCCCGACGGCAAGCCGCAGGCGCCGCACATCAATGTCGGCGTCTTCGCCCGCGGGCTCCTCAAACGCCTGTTCACCAGAATCTATTTCGGCGACGAGCCGGTGACTGCCGGCGATCAGGTCCTCGCGCTGGTGCCGGTCGAGCGCCGGATGACACTCATCGCCCGCCGCGAGGGCTCCGACGGCGGCACGCCGCGCTATGTTTTCGACGTGCGCCTGCAAGGCGAGGGCGAAACGGTATTCTTCGAAGCGTAGGCTCGATCCCGCCCGGAGGCGCCGCCGGCCGGTTTGCTTCTTGCCGATAAGGGCGTTCATCGCTATCGCGATAAGCGCCAACGCCGACTCCGGGAATGCTGGTTCCGAAGGGCGGCTCTTCCTCCAGGGGCGAAATGCGAATTACCCTCAGCGGCGATCTGGGCTCGGGCAAATCGTCGGTCGGCCGCCTCCTTGCCGCACGGCTGAACGCGCCGCATTTCAGCGCCGGCACCTTGTTCCGGGAGATCGGCCAGATCTCCAACCTCGACGCGCTCAACACCAACCTCGCCGCCGAGAACAACGCCGCAATCGACCATGCCGTGGACGGGCGGACACTGGAGCTCGACAAGCTTCACGAGAGCTTCGTGATCGACTCGCGCATGGCGTGGCACTTCGTCACCAATGCGATCAAGGTCTATCTCAGTGCGTCCCCGGTAACCGCCGCCGAACGAATCGTATCCGACAAGTCGCGATCGACCGAAGCCTACGAGAGCGTCGGGGCGGCCATCGTTGCCCTTGACCAGCGGCGCGAGAGCGAGGTCAAGCGTTACAAGAAACTGTACGGCGTCGATATCAGCGACATCGGCAACTACGACATCGTCATCGTCACCGACGATGCCAGGGTCGAGGAAGTCACCGATCTGATCCTCCAGTTCGCCAACGGGGCAACCCGCCAAAAGCGCTGGCTGCCCAAGACGCGCCTGGTGCCGATGGTGCGCCTGCACGCGCAGCACATGACGGACGCTGCGGCAACGGTTTCGGCCATCGGCGACGTTTCGGACCTCGCACTGGTCATGGCCGGCAACTTCGGTTTCTTCTTCGACGAGCCGGCCGTGCTTGCGAAGGCATTGCGGTCGTCTCATCCGTTTGTCCCGTTCGCCCCCCGGGGGCGGCGGGACCCGCCAGGCGACGAGGATCCGATCGGATTCGCCAGACGCTCACTGGACCCGGCGCTGTTGCGGGATTGGGAGAAGGCCTTCGGCCAAAGCTTCAGTTTCGCCAAACTCCTCGCCAACTGACCAAGAGTCAGCGGAAAGCTTGCCTTTCGGCCCTATGTTTTTGGATATACGGACAATCGCCGGCTGAAATAATAGTCGGCGGCTTCATTGTATTTTCCGAAATATTCCCTATGTGTATGTCCATCCCTTTCTTTCAAAAAAGTTAGGCCCCACAAGAGACGATCGGGGAGAATTTCATGTCTGAACACAAATTCAATGTCGGCGACGCGATCAACTTCACCAGCTACCTGCGGGGAGCTGCCGCGCCAGGCAAATACGAAGTGACCGCGCGTCGTCCGCCCCAGGACGGCGAGCCGTCCTATCGCATCAAGAGCGAACTGGAGCGGCACGAGCGGATTGCTCGCGAGAGCGAGCTGACGTGGATTCGGTAGCCCGCACCGGCGCGCCGTCGCTGGCCAATCGTCGCCGTCGCATCGCCGCCGGCACCATGATTGCGTTGCCGGACCTGGCGCGCAATCCGGTGGCACTGACCGCGATCGACGCCGACGGGCCGCATGCGATTTCGGCCGAACGCGGCCCGGGTGGCAAGGTTTGGCTGACCTGCCAATGCTCGGCGAGCGTCGAGGAAGGCTGGTGCGGCCATCGCCTCGATCTGCTTTGCTCCCGCTATGACGCGGTCAAGGGTGCAGATGCCGCAACGCTGCGCGCATTCGAGCAGATCACCGGCGGCACGTCCCTCTCCGAGGCAGGCCACACGGCCGATCGCGCGCTGAATGCGTTTGACGAATGCCTCGCGGTATTCGACAAACGCCGGCCGGAGAAGGTTACCGGGCGCGATCTTGGCAAGTTCACCGACCTGATTTCGGACCTCGCCGCCTGCGCGAGCGAACTCGAGGACTCACTCGGGACGCTGCGCCGGCTACTTGAAAGAACCTGACGCGCCCGCGGCAGGAACAGCCCTCCCGGGCGATAGAACGACAGGAAAAGGGAATTCGCTTCATGCAGGTGCTCGTGCGCGATAACAACGTCGATCAGGCGTTGAAGGTCCTCAAGAAGAAGATGCAGCGCGAGGGAGTCTTCCGGGAGCTCAAGCGGAAGGCCTTCTACGAGAAGCCTTCCGAGAGAAAGACGCGCGAGAAGGGCGAGGCGGTTCGCCGGGCCCGCAAGCTCGCCCGCAAGCAGGCGCAGCGCGAGGGCCTGCTCCCGCCGACGCCGCGCCGGACCGATGCGACCCGCAGTTTCCCGGGCCGTCCCCCGTCGGCTCGCCCGACCGGGGCCTAGGCACTCCGTCTGCCGTCAGGCCTGGCTGAAGAGAGCTGCGGCATAGGCTCTTTCGAGCATCATTCGGCATTCGTCCGCCTGCTCGCGCGCCGTCTCATCCCATCGCTCCGCGATCTCGCGGAGGTCGCGAATCGCCACGTCGACCGCGGTTATCAGGTCAATTTCAACGTCCTCGGGCGCACTGAAGACGAGCGAGGGGAAGGGAATCACTTCAGCCATGGACTACTTTCTCTGCACGCGAATCACGCGTCACCGGCGCATGCCCATCAGGCCAGCCAAAGGTTAATTCCGCCTCCATGCGGGGGTTGCCGCATTCTCCGAATTCACCGTCTTGGTCAAAACCGCAATTCCGTTTATGTTGGTGCGTTCGGCACGGCAGAATGGCCGTCTTGCGGAACCGGCTTTGGCGAAGACCAATGGCCGTCATCGGTGAGGGAAGAGAGCGGACATGCCTTCAGGAACCGTGAAGTTCTTTAATACCAGCAAGGGTTTCGGATTCATCGCCCCGGACGGCGGCGGAGCCGATCTGTTCGTACATATCTCGGAGCTGCAGCGCTCCGGGATCCAGAGTCTGAACGAGGGCCAGAAGGTCTCGTTCGAAAGCAAGATGGACCCGAAGAAGGGCAAGCCGAACGCAGTCAACATCAAGACGATGTAGGCGTCCGCCGACGCAAGCGACTGTGCCCGGCAACAGAATCCGGTAGCCAAGAGTCAGGACTTCCAGGTCGGCGCCAACGCGCCGACCTTTGTCTTTTGGGCTGCCGCCTGCCGATCATTCACGAACTTTCGGAAGGAGTCTCCTCCGCCGGAACCACAAGCCACTTGACCGAGTTCTCCCCTGCAACGAGCGGCGCCCCCGGACGCCTGCGATGGTGCCGATGGCAGGGAGACGGAAGATGAAGAAGGCGCGCGTTCCCGCGGACGAACTGAAGAAGATGGTGGCTGCCGAACTGATCAAGACCACGGAAGCGCATCACGTCTCCCCGGATTCTCTGGTCATTCTGTCGCGGCGTTCCGGCTGGTGGGCAACGCTTTCCACCCGCGGCCCCCGGATCGACGAAGCCCTTTTGGCAGCGGTTGGCGAAGTGGGGCAGCGTCTCGGCGCCGGATTTGATCTCGCCGCCTGACCCACCCCAAGCCGGCCCCGGGGCTGCCAGCGGTAGTTCTGGACGCCGTCGAATCGTGGCAATCGTCAATGCCGCGTCGGGCACCGCTGCCAAACATGAGGCGGATGAGACGCGGAAGGCGCTCGCCGCTGCCTTTCAGGAACACGGCCTCAACGCCGAAATCACGATGGTCAGTGGAGCCGGGATAGAGGCCTCCGCGCTCCGTGCACGCGAGCGGGCTGAGAACGGCGAAATCGATGCCATAGCGGTGGGCGGTGGAGACGGCACGATCCGCACCGTGTCCCAGATCCTGGCGGGAACCAAAGTTCCCCTGGCGGTTCTTCCGCTCGGAACGCTGAACCATTTTGCCAAGGATATCGGCATCCCGCTCGAGCTCGCCGCCGCGGTGGCCGTAATCGCCGGCTGGTCCGTCCAGTCGATCGACCTCGGCGAGGTCAACGGCGAGAGCTTCATCAACAATTCGTCCATCGGCCTCTATCCGAGCATGGTTGTCGACCGCGAGCGGCGGCGCGAAGCCCACGGGATGGCGAAGTGGACGGCAATGGTCCTTGCACTTCTGAGAGCGCTGCGGCGCTTTCTGCGCCATCGCCTGATCCTCGATGCCGACGATGTCGCGATCGCACGCCAGACACCCTGCCTGTTCGTCGGCAACAACGAGTACGACATGAGTTTCCTGTCAGCCGGGCGGAAACAGCTCGATGCCGGACGGCTATTCCTTTACGTCGCCAAGCCGCGCACGGCGCTGGCGTTCCTGTGGTTCGCCATAAAGGCGGGTCTTGGATTCCCGGTTCGCGAACGCGACATGGACCTGATCGAAGCCCGCGAGGCGACGATCCGGGGCCGGGCCCGGCACGTCCTCGTGGCACTCGACGGCGAGGTCAGGAAGATGTCCATGCCGCTCAACTACCGGATTCGCCCGGGTGCCCTGCGCGTGATCGTGCCGGCGGCGGCGTGACCTTGCGCACGATCGCTCACATCTCCGACCTGCACTTCGGCCGTCATAGCCCCGCGGTCGTCGAGGCCCTCGTGGCCTGCGTGAAGATTTCGGCACCTGACCTCGTCGTGGTAAGCGGCGACCTGACCCAGCGCGCAAGACAGGCCGAGTTCGCGGAGGCACGTGCCTTCCTCGAACGCCTCCCCTTCCCGCTGCTCGTGATCCCCGGCAACCACGATATTCCTCTTTACGACACCCTCGCCCGCTGGTTTCGACCGTTTGCCAAATACCGGCGCTTCATCGCCGCCGCCGGTCTCGGCGAGGCGCTCTTCGTCGATAAGGAAATCGCAGCCCTTGGCGTCAACACGGTCCGCCGCCTGACGGGCAAGAACGGCCGCGTATCATTGGGACAGGTCGCCGAGCTCGGGCGGGCCTTTCGCGAGGCCGCGCCATCGCTGTTCAAGATACTGGTCAGCCATCATCCGCTGGGGTTTCCGGACGATATGGCGCCGAGTGACCTGGTCGGTCACGCCAAATTCGCCTGGCAGGCAATGTCGGCGGCAGGCGTCCAACTCATCCTGTCAGGCCACTATCACCGTTCGGGTAGTGGCGGGATCGATGCCGAGAAGGCTGACGGCGGGCGGATTCTTGTCGTCCACGCGGGCACGGCCGTCTCCAGCCGCACCCGCCATGGCGATGGCAATTCTTTCAACCTCATCCACATCGATCTGCCCATGCTCACGGTCAAAGTCATGGCGTATGGAGAGCGTGGCGCCTTCATCGAGCGCAGCATCGCGACCTATCGTCTCGAGGACGGCAGATGGCGCGACCAGCGCTCGGCGGCACCACCCAAGCCCTAGCCCGAAGGCGAAAGGAGTGGCTCGCCCATCGCGGCGGCCCCTCGCAGAAATGGCCCCGCGCTCATCGCTCCATTCGGCTATCGACCAGATGCGCGACTTTCATCCGCGATTGTCTGGCCGTGTCCTGTCTAAACGGGCCTTGTGAGGAACAAATCCTCATACCCGAGCGTTACACTGTCTTGTCCACATCTACCTGTCTGGCATCAGGCCCGGTCGCATTGCCAGTTTCGTAACCCACGAGGAACAATGGCCAATACCGAACCGATACGCCAACAGGGTTGGCTGGTGGTGGAGGATGAGAGTCTCATCGCTTTCATGATCGAGGAAGCGATCGCGGAAATGGGCCTCCGCTCCATCGGACCGGCGCCATCCGTCGCCAAGGCCCTTGCTCTTATTCAAGTAGAGGCCCCGGCGGGTGCGGTCCTGGACGTGAACCTCGCCGGCGAAGTTGTCTATCCCGTCGCCGAAGCGTTGACCGCCCGTGGTATCCCGTATGCATTCCTCACGGGATACGGAGAAGGCGGCATTCGGGACGGGTACAAGACGCACCCGGTCATTCCGAAGCCTTTCGCCA
The DNA here is from genome assembly GCA_038323025.1 of Hyphomicrobiales bacterium. GTDB lineage: Bacteria > Pseudomonadota > Alphaproteobacteria > Rhizobiales > Kaistiaceae > JAFKKF01. Next base: position 35,057 of record JBBQGL010000001.1, on the reverse strand, counting down.
TCGAGGACATCCAGAAGACAATCCGCAGCCTGCAGTCCGGTATCCAGACCCGCCAGACCGCTTGAAAGCGCTGAGAGCAGGTCCGGCCGTCAAGTCACGATGACCGGTTCCGCTTCCGACAGATCGAACTCCACCCTGCATACGATGCCGGCCGGCAGCCGGCTTATCTCGACCGAGGGGTTCAAGTTGGCCGGCAGCGCCCGTTCGATGAGGCGCGAGCCAAATCCGGCCTTGGCGGTCGCCACAACCGGCGGGCCACCCTCCTCCGCCCACTCCAGACGGCAACGGTGCTGGACCTCGGCGGTCTGCAAATCCCAGGAAATCCGGACCCGGCCGCCTTCCCGGGATAGCGCTCCGTATTTTATGGCATTGGTGCAGAGTTCGTGGACGATCATGGAAACCGCGAGAACCGTCGTGGACGGCAGCGTCAGGGACGGACCGGATATGGTGAACCGCAGTTCGTCGTTCTGCCTGTACGGCTTGATCGTGGCGATGATGACGTCGCGAATATCGGCGGCTTCCCAGTTCTTGGCGAGCAGGATGTCGTAAGCGGTCGCAAGCGCGGCCACCCGCTCATTGAAGGCCGTCTCGCCGGCGCGCGCGTCACCCGCTCGTCTGAAACTCTGGCCCGCAAAGACCTGGACAACGGCCAGCATGTTCTTCATCCGGTGCCCCATCTCGCGCATGACGAGATCGCGCTGCTCCTCGGCCTGCTGGCGGAGTGCCGCACGGAGAGAAAGCTCGCCGAGCAGATTGTCGAACTCCGCGCCGACGGTCTCCAGTTCGCCCTCGCCCGCGACCATTCCGGTGCGCGCGGAAGCATCGCCCTGGCGCCATAAGGCGATGGTCTTCAGGAGCCTTTCCACGGGCCTGGTGATGAAGCTCCGCGCCACGAACCAGGCCAGGCCCAGGGCCAGGACGGCTCCGGCGGCGATCAGGGCAACCGAAGATTTCGGCGCCTCGTCGATCGGCCGAAAGGCTTCATCCTTCGATATTCCCGCACTGACATAGATGCCGAAGGGCTCGGCGCCGACGGGAATGTAGCCAAGGATGCGCTCGGTTCCATCCTGGCTCTTGACGTCGATCGTGCCCGGCTCGGCCGCGTGGACCTGTGCCTGAAAGGCATCGGGGATACGCGTGCCGATGAAGCGCTCGGGCAACGGCTCACGGGCAACGATGACACCGTTCCGATCGGCGATCGTTAGGGACCCACCGCCGGCGAGGCCCCGGTCCTTGACCCGCGCCTGGAGCCAGTCGAGCCGGAGCCCCGTCTGGATCATGCCCTTGGCCGCGCCCGACCCGTCGGTAAGCGCAACCGCGACCGGGAGTTCCGCCAGCCCGGTCGAAGGATCCTTGTAGTACTCGCCGATAACAAGTCCTTCGTGCTTGGCGGACTCCGCGAAATCAGGGCTTTTCGCGAGGTCGGGAGCAGAGACTGCGGACCCGCTGTCGCAACGAACACTGCCGTTCGGGTCGAAGACCACGATGCCGCCAAGGCTTGGCATCCTGGCTGCGACCGAATGAAGGTAAGCGTTACACGCCGGCTGATTGAGCTCGATTACGTCATCATTGCCCGAGATCGCGATCAGCAGGTTCCGAATGCCCTCAAAGATACGCTGCATCTCGGCAGCCGCCTGCTGACCATTGCGGAGAGCGGTTTCGTGCGCTTCCGCCTGCCGGCTCTGGCGAAGCCCGACCTCGTTGTAGCCGAGCACCACCAGCCCCGGCAGCAGGGCCACTGCCGCAAGCAGCAGAAGTCGCTGTCGCAGGAACAGGCGAAGGCGGGGACGTCGGGCCGTGGACAGCGAAGGCGAAGGACCTGCGGAGTCGGGAGCGGCGGACATGCTCGTCACCTGGACCGAAGAACCACCTCGGCTGCGAGCCGCTTATGGTGGCCAAGGGCCAACGTCAACGTCGCTGGCTACGAAAACCGATGAGCGGCCCGTCTTGCGCCGCGCCATCTCACCCAACTCCGACATCTTAAACACTTGTCATTGCGCGTCCACAAGGCGCGAATGACCGAGCCCCATATGGCGTTATTGGTCGGTCGCCATCGTACTCTTTCCCGCCATAGCTGGACGAGGCCGTCGGCTCTTGCCCGATGTGAGTGGTTCGCATCATTTGAACCTGCAATCTTCACGCAGACTGCCAAGCGGCTTGCAGTACATGGTGTTTCTGCCCCACGTCGAAGCGCGAACCAACTGATCGGTCGACAGGAATTCGCCGGCTTCGCAGCGCCGCCGGTGGACGTCTTGGCCGGGGCATGGGCGCTCAACGCAAAACGGCTAACGGTGGCGCGAGCACCACCGTTAGCCGCAAGTGCAAACCAGCCGGCGGCGCCGTAACGCCGCCAATGTCGTTAGGCGGCTTCCGCTTCCTGATTGACCACGCTTTCGGCGATATCGGTCAAAGCCTCGTCGGTCGCCTTCTCCTCGTCGAGGGTTGCCTGGAGAAGCTCGGCAGCGTCTTCGAGGCCGAGTTCCTCTGCCCAGGTGCGCAGCGTGCCGTAGCGGGATATCTCGTAGTGCTCCACCGCCTGAGCCGCGGCGAGCAGGCCGGCATCGAGTGCGGGCGAGCCCTCGTATTCCTCCATGATCTCGGCGCCCTCGTCGGTGATACCCATGATCGCCGCGCACGTCTTGCCCTGGGGCTTTTCGTCGATGGCCTTGAACACCTCTTCCAGGCGTTCGACGTGTCCTTCAGTCTCGCCGCGGTGCTTCTCGAACGCGGCCTTCAGCTCCTCGCTCTGCGCCGCCTTCGCCATTTTCGGAAGGGTCGCCAGTATCTTCTTTTCCGCGAAGTAGATGTCCTTCAGCGTATCGTGGAAAAGCTCGTCGAGCTTCTTCGGTTCTTTGGCCATGATCTTCTCCGTTTGGAGCGGCCTTGCCGCTTCGCAATTGGTTGAACACGAGGGTGATGACGCGTTGCGCTGCGCCACGTGCCTCCCTCAATCCACGCGCCCCCATTTGGTTCCCGAAAACCTGTGCCGGGCAAAATGATGGCCTGCCCCGCAGGGCGCACGGCAACCGGCGGGTCCGGCAGCGGCGACCTCCGGGATTTGCGAGAGACCCGTCAGATCCAGTTGCGGCGCCGGGCGATGATCCCGCCGATCACCACGGCGGCGAAGAGGCCGCCAACTACGGCCCAGAAGCCCGCGACGCCGGATTCCGTATAGGGCGTCTGGAAATTCATTCCGAACACCCCGGCGACCGCTCCGATGGCTCCGAGGCTGAGGCTCAAAAAGGTCAAGCGGCGGATGAGTACGTTGGTCGTCTCAGCCACCCGCGCGGTGAAGAGATCGAACGATCCCTGGACCAGGTCGCGGCCGTGATCGATCGTATCGACAGCGCGTTCGAAGCGGTGCTCGAGCGCCTTGTAGTGCTCCGACGCCGCGGAATTCGCGATCATGGTGAAGTCGGGCCGGGACAGGCCGTAGAAGATCGTGCGCTGGGGGGCGAGATTGCGCCTCAGACGCGCGACAAAGCGCCGGCCCGCCAGTACCTGCCCGAGCAGGCGGTCATCGACCGAGCGGCCACCGAGCATCCGGACATCGAGCCTGTCGACGAAGGCCTCGAGCTCTTCCAGCCCGGCCAGGTATCGGGTGAGGTGCCAGTCAAGCAGGGCGGCGGCGAGCGACGCTGAACTGAGCCCGCCGATCAGCGTCTCGCCACGGTCCTGGTCGCGAAACTCACGCAGGAATGCAAGCTCGGCGCCGGCGATGGTAACCAGCCAGTTCGACCCGACCAGGAAGTCGAGGCGCAATGTCTTGGGAGGCCTCGGCGGTCCTCCGGCGGAACCGGATTCCCGATCGGCAAGCGCAATCACGTCGCATTGGAAATACTTGCCGTAATTGTGAAGCGCCGGCACCTTGTCGGCTCGTTTGAGATCGAGCACCGACCTGTCCTCGAGGCCAAACAGTCCCTGCAGTTGCTTGAGCTCGGCGTCGCTCGGCTCGACGACGTCCAGCCAAAGCAGGTGGTGTTCTTCCAGCTTCGGAAGCTCGCCGGACGGAGGAGGAATTTCCCGATCTTCGCCCTTGGCATCGTAAAGGAAGGCCTTCATCATGGGCGGCCACCGGGCGAAACCATGAGGGTCATGCGCTAGCCCGGACGTACTTCCGCCAATTGTGCTGTTCCTTGAAGCCAAGCACCTCGCGCGCCTTGCGGTTCGACAGCGGCGCCTCGAACTCGCCAAGCGGGCGCGTGACCGGAACGCCCGGACTGTAGCGGGCAAGAAACTCGGCGGTCGGCAGGTTCGCCGTGATCGTGTCGTTGGTCGCGTTGAAGACCTGGAACCCGAGCCCCTCCTTCTGCAGGCAGAGGTGCACGATTTCACCAAGGTCGCGGGCGTCGATATAGCTCCACGCATTGCGCTTGCGCGACGGCGGATCGGCGAGGAATGCCGGGAAGCGATCATACTCATGCGGTTCGATCACGTTGCCGATGCGAAGCGCGTAGATGTCGGCGCCATAACGCGCGGCGAAGGCGCGCGCCGTCTGCTCATTGACCAGCTTGGAGAGGCCGTAGCTGTCCATCGGATCGATCGGATAGTCCTCCTCGAGCGGATAGGAGCGGAAGTCCTTGTCGCCCTCGGCGAAGCAAACGCCATAGGTCGTCTCGCTCGACGCGATGATGACCTTCCGGACTCCGAGCTTCATCGCGGCTTCGATTACGTTGTAGGTGCTCACAACGTTGGTCGAGAAGGTCTTGTTGTCCGGCTCGATGAGAACCCGCGGGATGGCGGCGAAATGGACGATCGCGTCGGGCGGGCTCGGTGGCCGGCCGGCTTCGAAGCCGTCGAAACCGAAGTGGATCGTCAACGCGTTGAAGACCTGGCCGCTATCGGTCAAATCGGCGACCAGGGTGTTGACGCCGGGCAAATCGAGAGGCTTCAGATCGACATTCAGTATCGCATAGCCCTTCGCGACGAGGTGGGGCACGGCGTGTCGGCCGGCCTTGCCGGTACCGCCGGTGAATACGATCCGTTTGCTCATGGACTATCTCCGATCGGAAATGAATTCGTGCCCGATGTAGCACCGATGGCCTGCCGAGTTCATCAACTGAGCACGATGGTGGCGACCCTGCTACGTTGTTCGAATCGCAGTTATCAGGCCAGTCGCAAAGGTCGGAGGGCGCCATGTTGAAGCTGATTGGGGCCACGGCAATGCTTTTCGCCATGACGAACGCGGGGGCACTTGCCAACGCCATGGGACCGGTTGAGGACCGAACGCCGGAGGTTTCGTCGCCGAACCGCGGCAATGCCGACTACCGCGTTGCCGGGCTGATCGAGCAGGAATGCTCGCTGTGGAGCAACGCCTGCCGGGATAATTGCGTGGCAAAGTACCCGAGACGAACGGGGAGCGCCGGCGCCAGCATTGGCACGCTGCCGAGCTACAGCAGCAGCCAGCGAGCGGCCCTGATCGCCTCCTGCCGCAAGGACTGCATGGCGGTCTACCCGCTCTGCAAGTAGATGCCGGCGCACCGCTCGGATGACAATGCCGTTTGGTCAGGATCGACCCCCGCCAGACGGCAGGCTGGCGGGCGCCGACTTCGTCAGGGCCGTCGCCTGCATGATGGTCATCCTGCACCACCTGTTCCAGCGGCTCGACTTCGGCGCCCTGCCGGAGGGAGTGCGCCCGATCGCGGCGTTTGGCATGAACGGCTCCTTCGGGGTGGCGGCCTTCTTCGTGCTGAGCGGCTATTTGCTATCCCGCCCCTTGTGGAAAAGCCTTCTCGCCGGTCAGAAATTTCCATCCCTCAGGATTTATGCGTTGCGGCGTGCGGCGCGCATCGGCCCGGCATTCTGGCTCGCCCTCACGGTCGCCTTCGTGCTGGGCGTGACGGCGTTCGGGTCGCGCCTCGACGCCATGACGGTCTTTCGCTATCTCGCCGGTCTTCTCCTCATTGGAGGCTGGCACTGGTCGATCGTCTTTCCGGTCGATTTCGACGGCCCGCTGTGGTCAATCGGGTTCGAGGTCGCCTCCTACGTCTTCCTGCCCATAGGGATGGCGGTCCTCTTCTGGCTGCGCGCACAAAGGGTCGGCACGGCGCTTGCCGCCTGGCTCGGCGTCATGCTTGCAATCGACGCCCTTCATTGGCTGATTGTCAGCTATCTCCCGGTCGAGACGGCGGGCGCCGGATGGCCATTCGGATTGATCGGCGGCGCCAAGGAATGGGTACCGCGCTTCAGCCCGGTGAGTTTCTTCGCGATCTTCGCGATCGGCGGCCTCGCCGGCGGCCTGCAGGTTGGCGTCCGCCTTCGGCCGCCGCTCCTCGCCGACGCCCTCGCCCTTGCCGGCATCGCGATCGCGGGCGGATCGATGATCGCGGCCATGAACGGCCCGACGGAGGGCTACGGCTTTCTCGGCATCCCGTGCGGCTATCCGTGGTTCCCGGCCGGGGTCGCGCTAATCCTGGTGGCGGCGCCATCCAGCCGCACGTTCGCGCGCTTTGCCGACAATCCGGTCATCCGGTTCATCGCGCGAATCTCGTTCGGCCTCTATCTCTGGCACTTCCTCGTTCTCGAGGTCATCGGGCACTTCTGGATCGCCGGCGCAAGCACGGGCGGGATGACGGACCTGTCGTTATGGTTCACCGTCGGTGCGGTGGATGTCGCCGCCAGCGTCACCATCGCAAGCCTGTCGTTCACCCTGGTCGAACGGCCGGTCATGCGCCTTGCCCACGGCCTCGAATCGAGGAACCGGGATCGGCCCTGACGCGTAGACGGAATGGTCGTATCCACTACGGCGCCATGGGATCGATTACGATGCCAGACGACCAGGTGGACACTGGAGGAGAAGCGAACAGGGCCATGCGGAAATCCGTGCCGGGATCTCCCGAGAACCAGGACCTGCCTGAGTTGCCGGCGCGAAACGTCGACGTGCGCCTCGGCATTCTCAGCGAGTTCATCGGTTTCCACCTGCGACTCGCCCAGGACGCATCCTTTCGAGCGTTCGCCCGCGAGTCAGGGCTCCGCGGGCTGAAGCCGGGTCGCTTCGCGGCGATGATGGTGATCCACAACAATCCCGGCATCTCGCAGATCGAGCTCAGCCGCGCGATCGCCCGGGACAAATCGTCCGTTACCCCGCTGATTCAGGACCTCGAGAAGCATGAGTTCGTCAAGCGCCTGCCGTCGAAGAGCGATCGACGGAGCATCACCCTGACGCTTACGCGGGCCGGCGAGACGGCGCTCCGCCGCCTTCTCGTGCACGCGGCCGATCACGACCGCAAGCTCGATGCCCTCGTCGGCGCGAACAAGCCGGAGTTCATTAGCCTCCTGAAGAAGATCGCCGACGCGTTTTCCTGAGCGGCGGTCTTCCGGGCCGGTCCGCCCCTGGCCGATTGGCCTGACCCTACGTGCCGAAAAACTGGCCGGAGAGGAGCGCCCCGCCTGCCCCGGCAATCAGGATGCTGGCATCGTGGGCCGCGACCGCAAGGCGTGACGGACCTCCGCGATGAAGGTCTACCAGGGCGGCGGACGTGGCGAGCGACCACCCTGCACCGGCGGTGACAAGCGCCAGCAGCACGCTGACGCCGCTCGGCGTCATGCCGGCTGCCACGGCGGCAAGACTGATGAGCACCAGTCCGGCGGTGGAGATCGTGCCGGGCCCGAAGCGCCTGAGGAGTACGCCCAGCGCAAGCGCCGGTGCGTACATCGCCACCAGATGCCATGCGACGGCGCCGACCGTGGTCGAGAAGCCAAAGCCGCAACCGGCCAGACCAAGCGGGGCAAAGGCCATCACCGCCATCATGCCGAACCACGCCACGGCGGCGGTCAGCGTCGGCAGGAGCCATCGCCTCTCGCCCGAGTCCTGGATGACACGAATCGGCACCGCCGACCCCGATGGCAGGGCAATCGCGGCGCCGAGAGCGAAAACGTGGGCGGCCGCGGCGACAAGCGCACTACCGACGCCAAGGAACGGCGTCAGTTTGGACTCGGCGAGGCCGGCCAGGGTCGGCGCAATCAGCCCGATGAGGGCGCCCGCCCCCAGTACGAGCGCCACCGCCCGGGTAGCCTCGGCGTTGGTGCCGGCTGCAGCAGCATGGCGATAGCGAAGGGCAAAGCCGTTGGCGATGCCGAGCCAGAATGCACCGACCGCCACCAGCCAGAAGGCGGAAAGCATAAGCCCGCACGCGACTACCAGGCCGCCCGCGACGCCGAGGCTGGCGCCCAGCGCGAACGCGGCCCGGCGGCCGAAGGCGTCGGTGAGGATCGAGGCAGGGAAAGTCGCAACGATGGCGCCGACGAAGACGGCGACCAACGGGAGCGCCGCCAGCCAGCGTGAAGGCGCCAGCATGGTACCCACCAGCGGCAGGAGGCTGAACGTCAGGGCCTGCGAAAGGACGGATGCCGCCGCGCCCGCACCGAGCAGAAGAACCACGCGGGTCTGCGGCGGTCCGCTGGCGCCAGGCGCAGCGATCTCGGGGGGACACAGGCAGTTGGCCGCGCCTGCCCTCTCGGCGGCGATTTCAAGGACAGCGCTCATCGGAGCTTGCCGTCTCGCCGGTCCGGTTCGATGTCGCTGTCATCCAGCACGCGCAGCGAGGCGCCCTCCATATCCTCGTATTGGCCACTTCTCAGCGACCACAGGAAGCCGAACAGCGCGGCAAGCCCGAGCGAGAGCGCCAGCGGCACAAGGAAGACGAGCACATTCACGCGGGCATTGCCTTCAACGGCACGGGCGACGGCCGCTCATGCGCCAGCTTCGGCGGCCGGGCGCGCAGGGCGTTCAAGGTCACCACCAGCGAGGACCCGGACATGGCCAGCGCCGCGATCAACGGAGTCACCACGCCCAGGATCGCCAACGGCACGGCGCAGAGGTTGTAGAAGACCGAAAAGAGGAGGTTGCCGGTCATCAGGCGGCGGGCGCGCCGGGCGATGTCGATGGCCTCGCACACCGGCGCGAGCCGGTCACCGAGGAAGACCAGGTCGGCCTCCGCCTGGGCGAGGTCGACGGCGCCGATCGGGGACAGCGAGACGTGCGCGGCGGCGAGCGCCGGCGCATCGTTCAGCCCGTCGCCGACCATCGCGACGCGACGGCCTTCGGCGGCAAGGGCTTCGAGGGCGGCGATCTTCCCGGCCGGCCTGACTCCGCCTGTCCAGACCGCGATGCCCAGAGCCTCGGCAATCGGGGCCACGGCCTCGGGCCGGTCGCCGGAAACGATCCGGCAGTCGAGCCCCCTCTCCTGCAGCCGCCGGACGACGGCCACGGCATCGGGACGCAACGCCTGCCGGATAAGGAAGACCGCCGTGTGCTCGCCATGCCGGAAGGCTATGACAGAGCCAGCTTCCGAAGGATCGGCAGGGGCTGCCACGCCACACCATTCCGGGCTTCCCAGCCGACACTCATCGCCGTCGACGGTCGCCCGGATCCCCCTTCCCGGCTCCTCCGTCACGCCCTCAAACGGCCGGCGCTCGCCCCGCAATTCGCCGGTGAGGGCTACCGCCAGCGGATGGCGGCTGGAGAGCGCGAGCCGGGCAGCATCTTCGACCAGCTTGGCCGGGAAAGACGCGGCATTGGCGACACGAGGTTCCGGTAGCGTCAGCGTGCCGGTCTTGTCGAAAACAACCGTATCCACCTGCGCCAGGCGCTCGATCGCATCGCCGGCGTTCAGGAATATGCCGCGCCGGAACAGCGCGCCGGCCGCGACCACCTGCACAGCCGGCACCGCAAGAGCGAGCGCGCAGGGGCAGGTGATGATCAGGACCGTGGTCGCGATGATCACCGCCTGATGCAGCCCGGCTCCGGCGATCAGCCAGCCGGTGGCGGAGAGCGCAGCGGTGAGGTGAACCACGGGTGCGTAGAGCCGCGCGGCACGATCGGCGAGAATGACCCGGCGCGAGCGCGCCTCGCTCGCCTTGTCGAGGAGCGTTTGTACTTCATCGACGAGGGTGCCGCCGGAAACAGCGGAGACGCTCAGCGTCAGCGCCCCGCCGCGGTTGAGCGTGCCAGCATAGACCACGGCTCCTGGCGCAACCTCGCGCGGCAGCGTCTCCCCGGTCACCAGGCTTTCGTCGACCCCGGAGGTCCCCGTCAGCACCACGCCGTCCGCGGCAATGCGGTCTCCCGGCCGGACGAGGATCGTATCGCCGCGCACGAGAGCGGCGGCGGGAACGGTGATGCCTGTCCCGTCAGGCAGCAGCTTCTCGGCGCTCTCGGCCTTGAAGGCGGCGAGATTGCCGGCCGCCGTGCGGGTTTTCCGCCGCATGGCATAGTCGAGCGTGCGCCCGGCGAGCAGAAAGAACAGGAGCATGACGGCACTGTCGAAGTAGGCATGCTCCGCGTGCGTCGCGGTTTCGTAAAGCGACACGCCGAGCGCCAGGGTCACGCCGATCGAGATCGGCACGTCCATGTTCGTGCGTCGCGTGCGCAAGGCCTTGAAGGCGCTGGCGAAGAACGGCTGTCCGGCGAAGGCGGCAGCCGGCAAGGCGATCAGGGCCGAAAGCCAATGGAAAAAGTCCCGGGTCTCCGGGGTGATGTCGGTGACGTTGCCCGCCCAAATGGAGACCGACAGCAGCATGATGTTCATGGCCGCGAAGCCGGCAATGGCAAGCGCCCGGAGGAGATGCTTCAATTCCGCCGTCGACGCGCTCTCGGCTGCCTGGAGCGAGAAGGGCCGTGCCTGGTAGCCGAGGCGGGCAAGAGCACTGATCAGCGCAGCCGGCTCGAGCATCCCTTCGCGCCAATCGACGGCGACCCTGCGAAGCGTGTAGTTGACCCGCGCCGCCAGGACTCCCGGCACCCGCGCCAGTCCTCCTTCGATGTCTCCGATGCATGCCGCGCAATCGATGCCTTCGACGGCGAGGTCGAGATGACCTGTCTTCTCGTCGTTCACCGTGACGAAATGAGAGAGGTCGACCGCCGTCATCGGAGCGCCATCGCTGACTGTCGCAAACTGCCGCGGTGGTGCGCTTCGGCGTTCACGGAACAGAAATCCGATTGATCGATCTGAAAAGGCGCTCGCCGCCGTGCCGGATCTCGATGTCGAGGTTCCGCTGCCCGGGCTCCGTTTGCGCCGTCCCGCTATAGACGCCGGGACCGGTCTCGGTGAGCGTCAGCACGATATCGCGTCGCTCATCGATCGGGTGCGCGAGCGTGGCGACCACGGCGTCGCCGGTCACGGGGCGGCCGCCCTCGTCGAGGACCGCCACCATGACCCTGGCGCCCTGGGCTATGCCCGAGATTGTTGCGGTAACCTGCCACCGCCGCGCATTCTGCTCCGCGGCCGCTGCTTCCTCCGCCTTGAAGGCCAGGCCGGCCTGGTAGGAACTGGGCGTGTCGACGCCGCCGAACGTCGAGATCGCCGCCCGCACCATGACCACGTTCACGACCATGACTACGCCGAAGAAGGCGACCAGCATCAGGAGGACCTTGCGGCCGGTGAGCGCCCCCGGAGCGTCGCGGCGGGCGGCAACGCGAGGCAGGCGCAGGTTCATGGCTTTGCTACCTCAGGTCCGCGGAAATTGTCCTCGTTTCGGGCGGCCAGATTGTCAGCAAGGTCGGTTACTACGAATGTCACCGGGAGCGATCCCTTGGCGGGGGCCGCGTCGAGGCTGAGCACGGCCCTCAGCTCGCGTGACTGGTCGGGACCGACCGTGGCGATTTGCCTTCCGCCCTCGTTCTCCGCTCCGATCACTTCCAGCGACGCGCCCGGAAGCCCCTCGACGGTCACCGCAAAGCGGCGCGCGTCGCCGTGCTTGTTGAGGATGCGGATGGTGTAGGCGTTGCGGATGCCGCCATCGGAAAGGCGTACGTATTCCGGGTTGCGGTCATGCAGCACATTGACCGCGGTCAGAGTGCGCGACCCGAGCGACCAAAGCATCAGACCGCCAACCGCGACAATCAGGGCGAAGTAGAGGATCGTGCGCGGCCGGATAACGCGCGCTACCGCCGCCCTGCCCTCGACACGGGCGCGGATGTTGACGTCCGTGTCGTATGCGATCAGCCGTGTCGGCCGCTCCAGCTTCGCCATGACGGTATCGCAGGCGTCGATGCAGAGACCGCACTGGATGCATCCGAGGTTCGGCCCCTGCCGGATATCGACGCCGGTCGGGCAAACCACGACGCACTGGCCGCAGTCGACGCAATCGCCCGCCGGTTCTCCTTTCAGGCGGGCCGCGGCAGCCTTCTTCGCCGACAGCCGCGGCTCGCCGCGGTCAAAACGGTAGGTGACGTTGAACGCGTGTTCATCGGTGAGCGCGGCCTGGATGCGCGGCCACGGACACATGTAAAGACAGACCTGCTCGCGCATGAATCCGGCGAGCGAATAGGTGGTGAAGGTCAGGATGCCGATCCAGAGATAGGCCATGAAGGGCGCCTGCAGGGTCGCCAGGTCCCGAACGAGCGTGGGCACATCGGAAAAGTAGAGAACCCACGCGCCGCCGGTCCACCACGCGGTCATCAGCCAGAGGAAGTGCTTCAGCGTCTTGCGCGCGATCGTCTGGGCCGTGTACGGCCTGGAGTCCGCCAGCATGCGTTCGCGGCGGTCTCCCTCGACCCAGCGCTCGATGCCGAGGAAGAGGTCGGTCCACACCGTCTGTGGGCAGAGATAGCCGCACCAGATGCGGCCGGCCACCGCGTTCATCAGAAAGAGCGCCAGCGCGGCGAGGATGAGCAGGCCGGTGACGTAGTAGACCTCCTGCGGCCAAATCTCGATGAAGAAGAAATAAAAGCGCCGGTTGGGCAGGTCGATGAGCACCGCCTGGCTCGGTGCGCCGGGGCCGCGGTCCCAGCGAATGAACGGCGTCAGATAGTAGATGCCCAGGGTTACGATCAGGACGATCCACTTGATGCGCCGGAACGTGCCCGCAACCCGCTGCGGATAAATCTTCCGGTGAGGCTGATAGAAGGGCTCGTCCTCGCCGGCCTCAACCGGAACTACAACGTTCATCGCCCTACTCGCCCCCGCCGAGGGAGTGGACGTAAAGGGTCAGCGCCTTGATCGTGGTCGGGTCCAGACGACGGCTCCACGATGGCATCGAACTATTCCGGGCGTTGGTGATCGTGGTAACCACCGCCTGCTGGCTTGAACCATACAGCCAGACGGCATCCGTCAGGTTCGGCGCGCCGATATCGCGGTTGCCCTTGGCCTCCGCCCCGTGGCAACTCGCGCAATTGTCCGCGAACAGCTTGGCGCCCATGGCCAGATCGGTCTCGGCCGGGACATCGAGACCCGACAGCGAACGGACATATGCGGCGACATTCTGGATCTCCGCCGGCTTAAGGGTGCCCTCCTTGCCGAAGGCAGGCATCTGGCTTTGCCGGCTGTCTTCATCGTCGTTGCGAATGCCATGACTGATGGTGGTACTGATCGCATCGGCGGTCCCGCCCCACAGCCAGTCGTCGTCGATAAGGTTCGGATAGCCTATCGCACCGCCGCCGCCGGCCCCGTGGCACGGAGCGCAGTTTTCGCGGAACGCCGCGCGGCCGTAGGCAAGCGAGAAATCGAGAAGGGCATTGTCCTTCTCGATGTCGGCCAGCGGCGCCGCGGTGAGTTTCGCCACCATCGGCCCGCGCAACGCGACCAGCTGGGCGACGTCTTCAACCACCGCCGTGCGGGAATGCCAGCCGAGGACGCCGCTGGCGTAGGACGAGACCAGCGGCCAGGAGGGATAGACGACCCAATAGCCGACCGCGAATACGATCGTGGCGTAGAATATCCACAGCCACCAGCGCGGCAGTGGTTGGTTGAGCTCGGTCACACCGTCCCAGTCATGGCCGGTCGTTACAATGCCGGTGACCGCATCGATCTTTGGTTTGTCGTGGTCGTGGTCGGTCATCGACTAGTCCTCGGTGAGGGGCATGCGCGCGTCTTCTTCGTAGCGTTGCTTGCGCGAGGGGCGCATGACGAAAACAACCACCGCGGCAAAGACAACGAAGAAATAGACGAGCCCCCAATCCTGGGCGAAACGGGACACTGCTTCATAGGTATCTGTCATCGCTCCCTCAGCGCACGTTGGCTTTGTCGTCGTAGAGCTTGAAGTCGACCGCGGTACCGAGCGACTGCAGGTAGGCAATCAGCGCATCGGCCTCCGTCAGCCGGCCGGTGCCGTTCGGCTCCGTGAAGGCGCGGACATTGGCCTTGGGGTAGCGGGCGACGAGGCCGGCGGCATCGGCGGCGTCGGCGGTGCCCTGGGTACGGGCGTCGGCGGTCGCCTTGTCGATCATCTCCGGCGTGTACGGGACGCCGAGGATGGCCTGGACCCGCAGATCCTCGCCGATATGATCGACGTCCAGTTCCGTTTTCGCGAGCCACGGATAGCCGGGCATGATCGAGCCCGGCACCACGGCCCTCGGGTTGTTAAGGTGGTCCAGCTGCCACGCGTCGGAGTACTTGCCGCCGACCCGGGCAAGGTCGGGCCCGGTGCGCTTTGAGCCCCACTGGAACGGGTGGTCGTAGACGGACTCCGCCGCCAGGGAATAATGGCCGTAGCGCTCGACCTCGTCGCGGAGCGGCCGGATCATCTGCGAGTGGCAATTGTAGCAGCCCTCGCGGAGGTAGATGTTACGGCCGGCCAATTCGAGCGGCGTGTAGGGGCGGATGCCATCGACCGTCTCGATGGTGCTCTTCAGGTAGAAGAGCGGAACGATCTCGACCAGCCCGCCGATGGCAATGACGAGCAGCGCCCCAAAGAGCAGGTAGATTGCGTTGGTCTCGAGGACCTTGTGCCTGACCCAGACTGACATTGGTGCGTTTCCCTACTCTGCCGGCACGAGGTTGGGCGACAGGCCTGACAGGCGAGCGGTCGGCACCGCGTCGGATTCCGGCCGCGCGATCGTCAGCCAGACATTGACCGCCATCAGGATCGCGCCGATCAGGAAGAGGAGACCGCCGAGAAGCCTGATCAGGTAGAACGGGTGCATCGACTCGACCGTCTCGATGAACGAGTATTCGAGGAAGCCGAACGAGGTATAAGCACGCCACATCAGGCCCTGGAGGATGCCGGCCACCCACATCGACGTGATGTAGAGGACGATGCCCAGGCTTGAGATCCAGAAGTGCCATGAGACCAGCCGGAGCGAGTAGAGGCCCTTTCGGTTCCACAGCCACGGCACCAGGCAGTAGATGGCGCCGAAGGAGATGTAGCCGACCCAGCCGAGTGCGCCGGAGTGGACGTGCCCGATGGTCCAGTCGGTGTAGTGGCTGAGCGAATTCACCACCTTCACCGACATCAGCGGCCCCTCGAAGGTCGACATGCCGTAGAAGGCGACGGACACCACCATCATGCGCAGGACCGGATCGGTGCGCAGCTTGTCCCACGCGCCCGAAAGCGTCATCAGTCCATTGATCATGCCGCCCCAGGACGGCATCCACAGCATGATCGAGAAGGTCATGCCGAGGGTCTGCGCCCAATCGGGAAGCGCGGTGTAGTGGAGGTGATGCGGGCCGGCCCAGATGTAGAGGAAGATGAGCGCCCAGAAGTGAACGATCGACAGCCGGTAGGAATAGACCGGCCGGTCGGCCCGCTTCGGGATGAAGTAGTACATGATCCCGAGGAACCCGGCCGTAAGGAAGAAACCGACGGCGTTGTGGCCGTACCACCATTGCACCATCGCATCCTGGACCCCCGCCCAGACCACGTAGGACTTCGGCGAATAGATCGAGATCGGGATCGCGGCGTTGTTGACCAGGTGCAGAACGGCGATCGTCAGGATGAAGGCCAGAAAGAACCAGTTCGCCACGTAGATGTGCGGTTCCTTCCGCTTCAGGAGCGTGCCGAGGAAGACAAGGAAGTAGACCACCCAGACAACGGTCAGCCAGAGGTCGGCGTACCATTCCGGCTCGGCGTATTCCTTCGCCTCGGTGATGCCGAGGAGATACCCCGTGCCGGCGATGACGATGAAGAGGTTGTAGCCGAGGACCACGAACCACGGCGCCAGATCCCCCGCCAACCGGGCTCGCGATGTGCGCTGAACGACATAGAAGGACGTCGCGATGAGAACGTTGCCGCCGAAGGCGAAAATCACCGCCGAAGTGTGAAGCGGCCGCAAGCGACCGAAGCTGATCCACGGCAGATCGAAATTGAAAGCTGGGAAAGAGAGTTCGAGCGCCGCATACAGGCCGATCGTGAATCCCGCGATGCCCCAGAACACCGCCGCGATCGTCGCGAACTTGATCGGGTCGTAGTTATAGTTAGGCTTGCCGTCTATCTCCTGCGGCGGCGCCTCTTGCTCCCTGCCTTGATAGCGGATGGCAATCGCCATGACCGCACCGGCAAAGGCGATCGCGAAGACCATGGCGTGAAAGGAATATGCCGAGGTATATGCCTTCCCGGCGATGACCAAAGCGACGATTGCCATGACCGCGAGGACGAGGCCGAGGCCGAGCTCCCCGCCTCTGATGGATTTCATCGGACCAGCTGAATCCGTCATTCCCCGCCGAGCCCCCTGAGCGATTGCGTCTCGTCAAGCCTTGCGGGGTTTGGCCGTCGGGCGAATTGATTTACGTCAAGAACGTTCGTCCTAAAGTCTGCCTTGGCGGGTTCCTGGCGTGTGCGGGGCTACTGACGGCACAGCGCCTGCGGGCGCGGTTTCGGACAATCTCTGCGCGTGCAGCACGTGCGCGCGGCCGACGTCCTTGTGTCTGACATTGACAGCCCGGAGCCCGCACGAAATGATCCGCCTGCAAAACAAGCTGAAAAGCGGACCGCTTTGCACCCGCGCACGAGCACTATCCAGACAACTGGAAGGCTCTTCAGCAAAAAGGGAGAAATGTCGGCATGCGTTCCATGAAATTGCTTCTGACGGCTGCCGTCGCCGCCGCCGCTCTCGGAGCGGCCCCGGCCAGCGCCAAGGACTTCAAGATCGGCTACTCGGTATTCTGGGGCACCAACCCCTTCCTGGTGACCATGGTCAATGGTGCGAAGAAGGCCGTTGAGGAATGGAAGGCCAAAGACGTCAACGTCGACATGATCGTCACCAACGGTGGCGACACCGACAAGGCCAAGCAGGTTGCCGACCTCGAGGATCTCAATTCCCAGGGCGTCAACGGCGTCCTCATCTTCCCGGGCGACAGCGTGATGGTCGCGGAGCCGATCAAGACGATCTTCAATGCCCAGGACATCCCTGTGGTGATCACGGACATCGGCATCCGCTCGGGCAAGTACATCAGCCTGATCATCACCGACAACCAGAAGGGCGGTGAGCAGGCCGGCGAGTACATGGCCAAGCTTCTCCCGAAGGGCAGCAAGGTCATCACCCTCGACCACGCGCCCACCAACGACAACGGCCAGACCCGGCAGAAGGGCTTCGAGGACAAGGCAAAGGACCTCGGCCTGACCGTGCTGCCCGAGCAGCCCGTAGCTGCCCTGACCCTCGACGCCTCACGCCAGGCGATGGAGGACCTGCTGATCTCCGAGCCCGATGTGAAGGGTGTTTTCGCCTTCAACCAGCTCGTTCTGCAGGGCGCCTATCAGGCCCTCGAACAGGCCGGAAAGGCCGGTCAGGTGAAGCTCGTCGGCTTCGATCTCGACCCCGTGTCCTATGACATGGTCAAGGCCGGCAAGATCGATGGACTTGTCGTCCAGGATCCTTTCACGATGGGCCATGAGGGCATGAATATTGTCCTCACCAAGCTTACCGGCGGCGAGGTCAAGGATTTTGTCGGACTCGGCACCAAGCTGCTGACGAAGGAGAACGCAGCCGACTTCGCCAACGATCCGCAAGTGACCGGCAAGTAGTCGCTCGAGGTGAACGCACTCGCCGGGCTGCAGGCCCGGCGAGTTTCACCGCATCGCGAGCAGACGATGCAGTCGCCTGACGACACCTTGACGGGTCTCCCACGCCCCGATTCCGCGCCGGCCGTGGAATCGGGCGCCGTCCCATTGCTTCGCTGCCGCGGCCTGGTGCGCAGCTTCGCCGCCGTGCGCGCCCTGCGCGGCGTCGACTTTTCGATCGCCGCCGGTCGCGTCAGGGGCCTCGTCGGCGAGAACGGAGCCGGCAAGTCGACACTCGCCAAAGTCATTGCCGGCGTGCACCAGCCCGATGACGGCGTGATGGAACTGGACGGCAGGCAGGTCCGCTTTTCCGGGGCCGACCAGGCGCTGGCCGAGCGCATCGTCACTGTCCACCAGGACATCAACCTGGTCCAGACCATGACGGTGGCCGAGAACCTCCTCCTCAACAACGAGCCGACCTATGGACTGGGGATCATCCGCCGGCGTTCGATGCGCGACTCGGCCGCCAGGCTCCTCCGGCAATACGAGATCGACGTCGGCCCCAACGATGTCGTCGGCACCCTTCCGAACGACCTCAAGAAAATGGTCCAGATCATCAAGGCGGTGAGCCTGGATCCACGGATTCTCCTCCTCGACGAGCCGACCTCGTCGCTGACCGATGCCGAGGTACGCGTAGCCCTCCGCCTTATCCGTCGCCTTGCCGCCGAAGGCGTCGGTGTCGTGCTGATCTCGCACTACCTGGCCGAGATATTCGAGGTCTGCGACGACCTCACCGTGATGCGCGATGGCGAGGTGGTGGCCGATGGGCCGGTGCGGGCAACCACCCTGCCCCAGGTGGTCGCCGCCATGATCGGCAGGAACGTCGAGACGACCCGCCGCGCCAGCCACGCCATCGGCGCCACGGGCGGCGCACCCTTGTTGCAGGTCGAGAACCTCACCATTCCAGGGCGACTGCACACCATCAATTTCGGCCTGCGTGCCGGCGAGGTGGTGGGCGTGACCGGGCTCGCCGGCTCGGGCCTCAGCGACCTGTCCCGCGCCATTTTCGGCGCCTCGGAGCGCCCCTCCACCGGCCGTGTCCTTATCGATGGGCGGCCGGTGCCTCCCGGCGATCCTGCCGGCTCGCTAAAGTCCGGCATCGCTCTGCTCACCAGCGATCGGCTGCGCGAGGGAATTCTTCCGGAATTCACCCTGGTCGAAAACATCTGCCTGCCAATTCTGTCCCGCTTCGCCCGCTTCGGCGGGGCCCTCGACCGCGATGCCATGACCGCTACGGCCGAGCGCAATATCAAGCGTTTGCACGTGCTCGCTCCGGGACCGTCGGCGCGAGCCCGCCAGCTCTCCGGCGGCAACCAGCAAAAGGTGCTGTTCGCGAAGTGGCTCGAGACCAATCCGAAGGTCTTTGTGATGGACGAGCCGACCATCGGCATCGACGTCGGCTCGAAGGCGGAGATCAGGGGGATCATCGATGAAATCGCGGGGACGGGCGTCGGGGTTCTGCTTGTGACGACGGAACTCGAGGAGCTGGTCGCGTTGTGCGACCGTGTGATGATCATGTTCCGCGGCGCCATCATCGGCGAACTGGTGGGCGACGCGATCGACCGCCAGAGCATCCTTCACGCTTCGGCCTGCGGCGAGATTCAGGCGGTCGCGGCATGACCACCGTTTCCGCCCCGGAACCCGCCCGGCCCGCGGCCCCTTCCCGGCTTCTCGCCAACCTCAAGCGCTCCTACAGCCTGATCCAGGCGCTGGGCGTCCTTGCGATCCTCGTGGTCGTGATGCAGGTCGCCAACGAGCGATTCCTGTCGCCGGTGAACGTCGGCAACCTGCTCGGCCAGATGACGGTCATGCTGATCGTCGGCGCCGGCATGACCATCGTGATGATTTCCGGCGAATTCGACGTCTCGGTCGGCTCTGTGGTCGGCCTGTCGGCAGCGGTCGCCGGCTGGCTCATGGTGCGCTGGATGCCCTCGCCGGTCGTCGGCGAGCAGGACTTGTGGATTATCCTCCTGGCCATCGGGGCGGCCCTGTTGGTCGGCCCTGCGTTCGGTCTCGTCGCCGGCCTAGTCGTCACCAAGGCGAGGATTCCGTCTTTCATCGTGACGCTCGGGACGCTGATGATGGCAAGAAGCCTCACCCTTGTCGTCACCCAGGGACAGCCTATTCCCGACATGCCCGCGGCGATCAAGGCGTTCGGCCAGGGCCGCTGGGTGGACTTGCCATTGCCGTTTGCCTTCACCAGCGCGGCAAACTCCGGCTCGCTTGCCGACCTTATCGTCTGGCTGCCTATCCAGAACATTCTGTGGATAGCGATCGTGGTTTATGCGGTCGGCTGGTTCGTTCTCGATCGCACCACCTTCGGCAAGCGCGTCTACGCGGTCGGCTCGAACCGCACGGTGGCCGTCCTTTCCGGCATCCGCGCCGACCACATCAAGATCTACTGCATGATGATCGTCGGGTTCACCGCATCGCTCGCCGGCCTTGTCAGCCTGTCCCGCCTCGGAGCGGTCTCGCCGAATACCGGCGAGGGCCTGGAGTTCGAGGTGATCGCCGCCGTGGTGATCGGCGGCACTAGCCTCTCCGGCGGTCAGGGCAAAATCCTGCGCACGATCATCGGCGTGGTGATCATCGCGCTGACCCGTAACTTCCTCAACCTCGCCCGCATCGAGATTTTCTGGCAGGGCTTCGCCACGGGTACGATCATCCTGACGGCCGTTCTGCTGGAGGCGCTGCAGCGGCGCATCTCCGCCCGCGGATGACAAAAGCAGGGCCTGTCGCTGCCGGGCCGGACTAACAGGGAAACATCAGGAACATGGACCCATTTCAGCAAAGGCGTCTTGGCCGCTCGAAGATCATGCTGCCCCAGATGGGGTTCGGCGGCGCTCCGCTCGGCGAGCTATTCACCAGGGTCACCGAGGCCGATGCCGAAGCGACGCTGACCGCGGCGTGGGATGCGGGCATCCGATATTACGACACCGCGCCCTGGTATGGCCGCGGCCAGAGTGAGCACCGGATCGGCCGGCATCTCTATCACCGGCCGCGCCAGGAGGCCCTGCTCTCCACCAAGGTCGGCCGCGTGCTCAGCGCGCCGGCAAACCCCGAGACCTTCGACCGCACGGGCTGGAGCGGTGGGCTCTCCTTCGATATCCGTTTCGACTATAGCTACGACGGCATCATGCGCGCCTACGAGGACAGCCTGCAGCGCCTCGGCATGAACCGCGTCGACATGCTCATCATCCACGACCTCGACTTCTGGTTCCACAAGACCGAGGCGCTCGTCTCCGCTTACCTTGCCCAGCTGGCGACGAGTGGCTACCGCGCCCTCGCCAGCCTGCGCGAGCAAGGCGTCATCGGCGCGATTGGCGCCGGCATCAACGAGCTCGGAATGATCCCGCGCTTCCTCGACCTGTTCGACCTCGACTTCTTCATGCTGGCGATGCGCTACACCCTCGGCGAGCAGGATACCCTGGACAAAGAGCTACCGCTCTGCGCAGAGCGCGGCGTCGGCATCGTGATCGCCGGCGTGTTCTCCTCCGGCCTCTACGCGACTGGCCCTGTCGCGGGGGCGAAGTACAACTATGCCGACGCCACTCCGGCGCAATTGGACCGCGCCCGCAAGATCGAGGCTGTCTGCAAACGCCACGGGGTCCCGCTCGCCGCCGTGGCGCTCCAGTTCCCCATGCATCACCCGTCGGTCGCCTCGGTTATTCCCGGTGGATTCCGGCCCGAACACGTGAAGGCCAACCTAGGCCTCTTCAGGCAGGAGATACCCGCCGCCCTGTGGGCCGAGCTGAAACACGAGAAGCTTCTGCGGAACGACGCGCCGACACCGTAGGCCTGCCACGGGGAGGTCACCCCGAGCGACCTGTTCAATCCGGCACGTTGCCTCCCGCCCCGACGAGCGTACTCTCCGGGGGTCGATTCTCCGACACGGAGGCACTCTGATGGGCGTCGAAGCCTGGATTATTTTCATCGTCATCGGCATCGTCGCGGGCTGGCTCGCCGGGCAAATTGTGAAAGGCGGCGGATTCGGTCTGATCGGTGACCTGGTCGTCGGCGTCGTCGGCGCGATCATCGCCGGTCTCCTGTTTCCGAGGATCGGTCTCGAGCTTGGCGGCGGCATCATCGGTGCGATCATCTCCGCAGCGATCGGCGCAATCATTCTGCTGGTCATCGCGCGCTTGATATCGGGCGGAATGCGAAACCGCGGGTAGCGGATAGACCTGGCTCGATCCGGCTCGCTCTAGGCGTAACCGGCCTCGGATCGGGCCGCCTGCCTGTCAGGACGAATGGCGCGCGCGTTGGCGCGCTTGCCAAGGGCCCGCGGGAGCGGCGGCGCCCGCCCACCGGCCCCGGCGACACCGGGGTAACTCCGGCTCCTGAAGCCTATCGCTTCGAAGTTACCGCCCACGAATGAATACCGCTTGCGCGCCGTCGCGCTTGGGCAACCCATCGTTGCCCGGCTCCGGCGTTCAGAGTAAATTGGGGCCAACAGTGGTCCTGACTTCTGAACAGGGCCTCCATGGCATTGGGGGATAATGCGATGAGTTTCAATCTGGCAAAGCTTGTGGTGGCGGGCTTCTTGTTGTTCATCTCCGCGGCGTTGGGCGTCGCTCACGCGGCCGACGACATGATCGCGGGTTCCGACCTGGACAAGATCGCCGAAATTGCCAAGGGTTACGGGTCGGTCAAAGCCCCGCAGTCGGACGACAAGGGCCTCGTTTGGCTCGAAGTGAAAACGGAGGGGCACAAGTATTTCATAAATGTCTTTCCGAAATCCGGAAAGAAATGCACGGGCAATTGCAGCCTGGCGTTTAACATTTGCTATACCGACGACAAGAAGCCAACCTATGAACAGATCAATCAGTGGATCGCTGATCATTGGTCGGTAATTACCTGGACCAAGGGCGATGGCACCTGTCTGGACCTGTATATGATTGCGTACGGTGGGGGATTCACCCAGACGCAAATAGAGAATGCCTTTGACATGTGGCTTGGCGACTTCGAGGAATACCGGAAGACGTTCCAGTAGGGATTTGTTCCATTACGGGAGACGGATGGCCGGCGCCCTGCCGGCCGCGTCCCGGCAGCGACCCTGTCCCTGAATCACCGCTCAGTTAGGCCGCGTACCGATCAGCGGCGCCCAGACACTTATGCGCTCTTCTCTGTCCGCAAGCGAGACATAGACGAGCGCGACGGTCACGAAGAACCGCTTCGTCTGGGTCTGCGTTGCGCGGTCGGACCGCTCCAAAGCCTCATTGGCCTTCGCCCAATATCCGCTCGACGCCAACATGCGCTGCCCCGACAGCTTGTTTCGGTCGTGAGCCGGCGGTGCCCTCTTGCCACCGGCAGACGCCTACCGCACCACGGCAACATTTCAATAATGCGATGGCGGACGATGCACTCGACCGCGATACGCGAGTGGTGACGGCACCAGGCTTGCGCGAGCTATGCCCTTAGCGCCACGCGGATCGTCTTGGGGTTGGCCGAAGTCAGGGGCAGAGGCAAAGCCGGGGCGCCCGACGCTCGTCCCGCCGCCGCGACTCTTGACCGACGGCGAACGCCGTCCTCCCTCATTTCGCGTCTGACCGAGCCGGCGGTCAGCGAAGGAATGTGCGCGAAGATCACGGCTCCGACGAGGAGCCTCTCGTATTCGGCGTCGACCTTTCGACCGATCTCGTCGTGATTGGAGCCAACCAGCTCCTTTGAAATCGCGTCCGTGATCGACGCCTTGATTGCTTGTTTGTTGACTGCGTTTCCCGGATCGAGCGTCTTCATAGGTGGTCCCTTCAGGCGAGAATTCCGCTGGGTTACCCAGTCGCGGCGGTCGGCCGCCACCCGCCGCTATAGCTCATGACGAACAAATCAACATTTGCTCGGGTGATCGAAACATTCCGGCCACCCGATTTCAAGTTATATGGTATGCCCCAAAGCCGCACCAACACTTATATTCCAAAATTCGGAACATATATTTTTATGCTTCTCACGGACAACTTCCGTTATGTCAAAATTCTTGCGATTGATTGACGACCAAGTGACCCATCCAGCCTGTATTTTTGCACTAAGGTATGAGTATCGAAATATATATTTGTCGTAATAAGCCTCTCTTCAAAGTGCTGGGATGCAGGCGGCTGTTGGTTGTGGACCCCGTTCTGGTCTGATCGAGTGTGGCCGGGCACACCCACCGTCGCGTCTCCGTCATCCGAATGTGATAGTTTTTGGGTAGGGAGCGGGGCATGGCCTTACTCAGAACACGGCGACCGCAAACTCGCGGAGACCCCGGCGCCATACCGTCAAACGACCAACGGCGGGAGGTTGACTGGCGCCTGCGCGGGCCTTGTTTCCTTCAGACCAGCCAGCCGCGGCGGCGGATATGGCCGATGCATGGCGGTATCGCGGGATTCGACCGTTGGCCAAGGCCCCTGCGTCCCTTCCAGAAGGCCTCAAACGGCCGTTGAGCGCTCCGTGGCTTGGAACCCTCAAAAGCGATTCACCCAGCACCGTACACAGGCGGCGCGCGCCGAGGCTCGCGCAAAGAAGTACAAATCGATGGTTTCGAAGGCGGGTACTTTCCGGCAGTTGCACGACGAGGCGCTGGCAGAATTCCACGTCTTCGACAGACTGCTGCGCACACGCGGCCCCCTCGCAACGCCCGTGCAACTCCGAGCCGCCCTCCACGAAATGAAGGCGGCCGCGCCGGATCAAGGCATACATCCATTCGACCGGGAATGTTTTGAGGTGGCCAGGTTGCGGGAGATCGATCTCCTCATCCGGCGGATAGAAGTGGAGATCGAGTAAGAATGTCGCCAGCGACAACAGCGGTCAGGCGATTGGCCGACATCGGGCCGCTCCGATTTCCCCGGTCGGCCAACTCCAGTAGGCTGGCTGAACGCAGACCGGAGTAACCAAAATGGCCATCGCGAACGCGATCTATGCGCCGCCGAAAGATGGGTTGCCTTTCCTTGTGGTCAGGATGAATGACGGAGCTGTCGACGTCCTGATCGCGGAGTCTCGCTCCGCCGCACGGGCCCTGCTGTCCAGGCACAACTTCAAACAACGCCTGGTGGCGGGTTTGGGCGAGCAGACAAGCGGTTCCGCCGATCAGGGTTCCTGACGGGGCGCGTTCCGGCGCCGAAGACACCCGGCGCGGAAGAGCCGGTCCTTGGCAAATGAGATCGATCGTTGCAGATGGACCAGACGCTCACACCGACCGTGCCTCCCGCGTCAGGCAAAGGCGAGGCGCGACCCCGGCATTCCGGGCCGGAGACCGCGCCGGGTTTGGTGTGGGCCTACCAGTTCGACGAACAGGGCCGGGCCGAACCCTTGCCGAACGGGCAGAGGCCGGTCCTCTCCGAACTCCAGGGCGGATTTGTCTGGCTCCACTTTGATCTCGTCGACCTCCGGGTCAGCGATTGGTGCAAGGCACAAGCGGCCTTGCCGGAGCGGGCAAGGCGCGCGTTCCTGTCGACCGATGCTCACCTTCGGATCGATCATGCCGACGGTCGCGTCTGGGGTGTATTCGCCGATCTGGAACAGGAATTCGGCCAGGCGTCGGTCGCGCCGGCGCAACTGCACTTCGTCATGGGAGAGCACTGGCTGGTTACGGGCCGCCGCCGTCCGCTGCGGGGCGTCGGCAACGCGCGCGAGAAGGTGGATGGCGGCGCCCGGTGTTCCTGCCCCTCCGCGGTGCTCGAGGCGATCGTCGAAAGCGTCCTCGAACGGGTGCACGCGCTGACCGAAGAACTCGAGAAGGACATCGACCAGACCGAAGATCGTATCCTGGTTCGTCCTCGCGAGCTCGATGAGGACGGCCGGCTTGCATCGGTTCGGCACGAACTCGTCCGCTACAATCGCCAGCTTTCGAAATTCGCTGCCGCTCTGCGCCGCTTCGTTGACTGGGCGGCAGAAGCCGTATTGCCGCGCGACACGCACGCCACCGCCCAGCGCCTTCTCCAGCAAATGGAAACGCTGCGGCACGACGTCGAGGCGCTGCAGGAGCGCGCCCGCCTGCTGCAAGAGGAGGCATCGGATCGGCGGGCCTCGGAAATGAACCGGCACCTCTACGTTCTCTCGGTATTGACCGCCCTGCTCATGCCTCCGACGCTGGTGGCCAGCATATTCGGGATGAACACCGGCGGCCTGCCCTTCACGGGGTCCGCCTACGGATCTGCCGCCGCGCTGGGCCTGGGTCTCGTTTCCGCCGGAATCATCTCGTGGATCTTCCGACGGATGCGCCGCGGAAATCGACGCTGACGATCAAGCCCGCCGGCGCCTGCGATAGCGAAACGATGTCGTGTGGGCGGGTCTCAGCGACCGGCGAACGCAGGCACGCGCTCGGCCTGCAATTTTGCCAGGGCGCGCTCCCCGGCGCCAAGGGCCTGATCGGCGGACCGGAAGACGTTGAAGGAGGTCGCGACCGGCTTGGCCTCTCCGGGACGGTAAATCTCCCATCGGAAGACCAGCGAACCGGTAGCCCGGTGCCTCACCTCGACGCGATACGCGCCTTCCATCACGTCAAGATTCGTCTGTGCGTCCATAGGCCCTGCTCTGCCATCTCGGGGATTGTTGGCCGTGATTGCAGCAGGTACAGCCTCGCAATGACAACCTCATGAAACGTCTCTGCGTCCGCGAGCGCCGTCGGCGCTTCGGGCCGGCGCTTCCGCAGCCGTTCAGAAAAGTAATCGCGATGCTATTGCGCCTTGAGGGCGGAGCTCCGAGCACAAACCAGGGAGGCCCGGCCTATGCGGAGGCTTGCCTCGAACGGTCGTGTCGCGCGCGCCATTTCAGCGTCCAACCGACACGTCTGTACCGCGCCTGCCAGTGATCGCGCGATTGCCGCAGCTCGGCGACCATCGCCCGCATCCCGTCCAGCTCCGTCTCGAGAAGCGCCACCTTCGTTGCGAGTTCCTCGGTGACAGGACGGGCTGCTGGCGGCTTTGGACGCACCTTGTCCGCTCCCTGAACGGTCGCCTCCGTGACCGACAGTCTCCCCTTGTGCAAACTGAAAACGGGCATGCGCTGCTGAACTCCGGCTTGATCCAAGCAAAGCCTGCACGTCCCAAGGTTAATGCAGGATTAAGCCGACCTGCGACGTGCCCGCTTGGACCTCCCCGGCCGCGTCGAGTCGCCCACCGGGTGGGCTGCGATGCGCTATCGCGCTGTCACAGACCCTTCGTGACCCTTGACCACGAGATCGAGGTTCTCGAGCACCAGTTCGCCCGCAACGGCGTCCATACCTTCGCCGGGCTGGCGCACTTCACCGATCGGTACCGGATGCCGTCAAGAGCGAAGTCGCCGAGGAGACCGAGTTCGAGGCCGACAAGTTCGTCATCGCCACGGGAACCGCCCCGTTCCGGCCAAAAACGATTCCGTTCAACAACAAGAACGTCTTCGCCAGCGACAATATTGCCATCGAGCCGTACGTGCCGCGCTGTCTGCACTCGCCAGCGACGTGTTCGAGGTGGACCATAGTATTTCGTCAGTCCGGAGCGGCTTTCCAGTTCGGACGGCAGAATGGTCCTGACCATCACTCAGCTGCGGTCGATCGATAGGCAAGGCGCCGTAGCTATAGCGCGCAATGAATGTATTTTTGCTTGTAGGGCTCTTGCCTTTGCAACCTCTATGCCGAGAAATTCGCGGGGGTTACGGTTTTGTCCCAGCGTTTTCCGGCACTGAGGTCCAACAGACGCCGGGGACCGCATAAGATTTTCGTCGAAACTCGATTCGAATCGAGTCTTTCTCAAACCTGACCGATCGAGGCTCCTGTGCCTGCCGAATCCACCGCACGGTTGCGCAAATTGGTGTTTCTTCATTTGCAAAAGACAGCAGGAACCAGTTTCACCTCTGCACTCGGCAACCTGTTTCCGCCCGAACAGGTCTGTCCTGAGCGCCACAACTATCTCCAACACTGGAAGAAGTCCGACCTTGGCCGCTACCGATTCTTTGCGGGCCACTTCAAATACGACGCCCTTCGCGAGATTCCCGGGCCGATGGACATTGTCACGGTACTCCGCGAGCCGATGGCGCGAGTGCTATCCCACTACTACTTCGTTCAATCGCACACGGCTGCAGCACTCGAGGCGAATGATCCCGACATGGCTCAGGTGAAGGGCATGCCGCTGATCGAGTATTTGAGGGCGGGTGCGCCCGGCCTGCTTCCGATGTTCGATCAGATCGGCCGCGGCGATCTCCGGCTCGCCAAGTCGAGGGTGCGCGGTATGGCGGCAATCGGACTGGTCGAGAAGGCCGAGCAGTCGCTGACAAACATTCGCCGGAGGCTTGGTCTTGGGCCGGTCGGCAGCTTGCCGCGAGAAAACATCACCGGCGAGCGGGTCGACGAACCGCCGTTCGAGCCGACGCCTCCGCGCCTCGAACCGATCACGCCTGAGATTCAGGAACTGCTCAGGGCAATCACCTATGAGGACCAACGGCTCTACGCATTCGCAAGGCGCCTGTTCGCGTGGCAGAGCTTCACCTTGCGCCCCGCTCATTGAAGGGGGATACCGGTGTGCGGCCCTTTGATTTGGCGATCCTGATACATCCACCGGAATATTCGCGCGTCGACTCTAGGCATGGGCATGGGGCGTTGCTGTCGTTGCGACCTAATCCATGGTTCTGCGGGCAGCGTCAACCTGGCGCGATACCCATGCTACGACGCCCCGCATCGGACGCCTGCGATAACTGTATCCGGCCCCTTCCCAACTGCGTGAGATTGCTGACCATGACCTGGAGGCATCGACCGCGAAATCATCGAAGAGTTCGTCCACGACCTTCGCAACCGCGGCATCCAGCTGCGGTTGGGCGCACGGGTCGACAGCGTCGAGCTGGAAGAACAGGGTTGGGCGGTCAGCATCCTTTCCGACGGCCGGCGGGTGCGCAGCAAAATGCTGCTCTATTGTGCCTGCCGGTCCGGGGCAACCGCGGCTTTGGCTTTGGAAGCTTGCGGGGTCGCCGCCGGCGTGAGCGATGGGTGGAGGGGGACGCGGACACTTCGACTGGTGGCCGCTAGGGGGGCTGCTTGGCCGTGAGGTAGTCGTGGGCGACGCGCCCGTAGGGAAGCGTCATGTCGGCTATGAAATGATGGGCGGCAACGATCCTGGTCACCGGCAGGTCGGCGACCGGGGCGTTGACGTGCGGAACGAGATGCAGCCGTCCCGGACCGATCCATGAACCTTTCACGGCAATATCGATGAGGTTGTAGGCAACCAGCTGGCAAATATCGAGACGACCATCCGCCCCCGGAATGATCTTGAGGTTGACCTGCGTCTTCCCCAGGGTCGCCGTGGTTCGCTCGCCGTTCCCGGCCATGCTCTCGTGCTTGTAGCCCATGGTGCCCATGGCGACGAGCTGGCCGGCATATTCGAGCGTGCCGGTGAGCGTATCCTTGACGACTTCCAGCTTCGGGTGCGCGTACTTCTTGGGAAAGCCCCAGATCTCGCGACCGGCGACGATCGGCGGATCGTCGTCCAGAAACATTTGGGAAACGAAATTCATCTCTTCGCCGTCGAGGCGACACGGGATGACCGTGCCGGATTCGGTGTAGCTCCCGAAGCCTGAACTGTCCGGCATCTTGATCCACTCGTAGTGGACCAGCGGATCGTCGATGGGCTCGAGCGGCTCCGGCAATTGCTGGCGTATGATCGCCGGGTCGGTCTCGTACGTGATGACCATGTACTCCCGGTTGACGAAGCGATAGGGGCCCCTCGGATAACTCGGGCCCGCCAGCGGCATCGAAGGGAGTTCGACTATCTCGGCGATCTTCATGGGACAGGTCTCAGTGGGCGGTCCAGCCGCCGTCGATCGGAATCACCGCGCCGGTGATCGATCCGGCGATGTCGCTGCTCAGAAAGAGGACCAGCGCCGCCACCTCTTCGACCGTAACGAACCGCTTCGTCGGCTGTGCGGCGAGCAGCACGTCACGGATGACCGCATCCTCGCTTATCCCGCGTGCCCGCGATTGCTCGGGAATCTGCTTTTCCACGAGCGGTGTCAGCACGTAGCCCGGACAGACCGCGTTCACGGTGATCCCGTGCTCGGCCGCCTCAAGTGCCGCGGTCTTGGTCAGCCCCGCAATGCCGTGCTTGGCGGCGACGTAGGCGCTCTTGAAGGGCGAGGCGACCAGGGCATGGGCAGAGGCGATCTGAACGATCCGGCCGAAGCGGCGCGCCTTCATCCCCGGCAACGCCGCCTTCATCGAATGAAACGCCGCCGAGAGATTGATCTCGATGATCTGGTCCCATTTGGCGGCCGGAAAATCCTCGATCGCCGCCACGTGCTGGATGCCGGCGTTGTTTACCAGCACATCGATCCGGCCGAATTCCTCCTCGACCTGAACGATCATGCCTTCGACCGCTTGAGGATCGCTCATGTCGGCGGGCAAATAGTCGACTCGCGTTCCGCTCTCTTCCGCCAGCGCCGCGCGTGTCCGCTCGATCTCGTCGGCATCGCCAAACCCGTTGAGGACGAGGTCATAACCCGCCCTGGCCAGGGCGCGGGCAACTCCCAGTCCGATCCCGCTGGTCGACCCCGTGAGCACCGCCACCCGCTCGCTCGCCATGTCGCCCCCCCTTCGCCAGGGCGAAGTAAAGACGGCGGAACCTGTAGGCCGTGTGACAGCGAAGCGTCACCCCGATGTCATCGCGCGTTGCTTTGTTCGGGGTATTCAATTTCCACGCGGTTGGGGGAGAGCTGAATGAACGCGACGCCGAAGCCGGGCAATCGTGGCGACGAGGTCGGCTGGATGCCCGACCGCTGCGAGCGCGTAGCCATCATATTGCAGGGAGGCGGCGCGCTCGGAGCTTACCAGGCCGGCGTATACCAGGCCCTGCACCAGGCGAACGTCGAGCCCAATTGGGTCACCGGCGTTTCCATCGGCGCGATAAACGCCGCCATCATCGCCGGCAATTTGCGCGAGAACCGCATCGAGCGGCTGCGCGAATTCTGGTCGGTCATCACCAGCCGCAAGGTCTGGTCGTACACGCCGGATGGCGACATCTATCGCCGGATGCGCAATGCGGCCAGCTCGTTCCTGACCTTGACGCAGGGACAGCCGGGCTTCTTCCAGCCGCATCCCACCAACGCGTGGATGAGCCCCGCGGGGGCCCGCACCGCCACCAGCTTCTACGACAGCGCGCCCCTGCGGGAGACGCTCCTCGAACTGGTCGATTTCGACATCATCAACGACCAGCGGGTCCGCTTCTCGGTAGGCGCCGTAAACGTGCTCACCGGCAACTTCGTCTATTTCGACAATCGCGACACGGAGATTCAGCCGGAGCACATCATGGCGAGCGGCGCGCTGCCGCCGGCCTTGCCGATGGTCAAGATCGGCACCGACTATTATTGGGACGGCGGCATCGTCTCGAATACGCCGCTACAGCATCTTCTCGACCAGGAAGATCACATCAACACCCTCGTCTTCCAGGTCGACCTGTTTAGCGCCCGCGGGACCTTGCCGCGCGACATGGCCGACGTTTTAGGCCGTCACAAGGACATCATGTATTCCTCGCGCACGCGCTACAACACCGATGTCTACCGGAAGCTGCAGAAATGGAAACTCCGCACATATCAGGCCCTGGCCAAGATTCCGGACGATCTTCTTTCCGATGAACAGCGGCGGCATCGCGATGAACTCTCCCGGCTGCCCGAATTCACGATCCTTCAGTTGATCTATCAGCAGAAGGCATACGAAGGTCATGCCAAGGACTACGAGTTCTCGGGTACCTCCATGCGCGAGCATTGGGATAGCGGTTACGAGGATACTTTCCAGACGCTGAAGCAGCGACACTGGCTGGACCTGCCGCCTCCGGGCGGCGGCATCCTCGTTCACGACGTCCACCGAATGACTCAGGACCTTGCGAGATAAAGCCGGTCATCGCCGCGGTTGTCTCCATCCGCTGTCACAATAGTTTGAAACAGCCGGGGTCATTTGGAACCTTGGGTTTCTGCCCATCGGCGTTGGGGATTCGGAACATGGATGACAAGCAGGCGCGGCAGGTCGAACGCATCAAGGCCGAGATCGCGGACAGCTTCGACGAGGAACTGGAGATGCAGCTCGAGGACGACCGGCTCGATGAGTTGGTTGCCGAGGGCATGTCTGCGCCCGCGCCCGAGACCATCGCGCGCAAGTTCTATTTCACCGAGCTTTTCCGGCTGCAGCACGAACTCGTCCGGCTGCAGGACTGGGTGCAGCACAAGAAGCTCAAGCTCCTCGTGATCTTCGAGGGCCGCGATTCAGCGGGCAAGGGTGGGGCCATCAAGCGCGTGACGCAGCGACTCAACCCGCGCGTCTGCCGGGTAGTTGCCCTGCCCGCCCCCTCCGAGCGCGAGCGCCAGCAGTGGTATTTCCAGCGCTACGTGCCCCACTTGCCCACGGCTGGCGAAATCGTGCTGTTCGACCGCAGCTGGTACAACCGCGCCGGCGTCGAGCGCGTCATGGGTTTCTGCACGCCCGGGGAACTCGAGGAGTTTTTCCGCTCCGTGCCTGAATTCGAGCGCATGCTGGTCCGCTCGGGAATAGTGCTGGTCAAGTACTGGTTCTCGATCACCGACGAGGAGCAGGAATTCCGCTTCAGGATGCGGATCCACGATCCCCTCAAGCAGTGGAAGCTCTCGCCGATGGACATGGAGAGCCGCGTTCACTGGGAAGAGTACACCAAGGCCAAGGAAGAAATGCTGGCCCGAACCAACACCGAGGACGCCCGCTGGTGGGTGGTTCAGGCGGTGGACAAGAAACGGGCGCGCCTCAACTGCATCGCGCACCTGCTTACGCGAATCCCATACGAAGATGTGCCCAAGCCCGATGTCGAACTGCCGGCGCGCGTGCGCCACACTGACTATGCGCGAACCCCTGTACCGCCCGAACTCTATGTACCCGAACGCTACTGAGCTCGTCGTACTTCCGCTCCGGAATATCCCGGACTCAGATGTAATCGCCGTCCGTCAGAATTACTACTTGTACGTGCAATTCAACATTTGATCGCTCTGTTTTTATTCAAACTATATATTGATCTTTTCTTTCAACTTTCATCTTACCGCTCTAACATCAAAGCAGGAGGCTCATGTATTAGTGTAGGAGTAAAGCATGGGCGTTATAGTCATAGATTGTCCACGAACCGGGGTAGAGGTTTCAACCGGGAAGGAAGTCGAAACAGGCGCGTTTCACACCTTGAAACCGATTGTCTTCAGGATGCGCTGTAAGGCATGCGGTTCGGAACATGCCTGGTCACGCGGCATTGCCCGCCTGAAAGAAGACGACGCAGCTGAGCTCGGCGATGGCAGCTTCGATCGCCCGCGGGATGTGTTCGACGAGATCTTCGCGCCAAAAACAAAACCTGCGCCGCTGCGAAGTGAACCGGTAAGCAACCGGATCGGAAAACTTGCCGCTCGCTTGTTCGAACTGCAACGCTAGGCCCACGCTGCGGATGGCGGCCAGCCAGAACGCTTCCGGCGCATGATCGGCATTGCCGAGGCGAAATGTCGAAGGACCGGCGATGTTAACCGGGTGGGTGCCCTCACCGACGTCACAGCTCGATCTCAACAGGTTGAGGTTGAAGGAAAATTTGGTGGGTGTAACAGGGCTCGAACCTGTGACCCGCTGATTAAGAGTCAGCTGCTCTACCAACTGAGCTATACACCCGCCGGCATCCCGAAGGCGGCCGCGCGTTGTGTAGCAAAGCCCGCCCCGCCCTGTCTACGGCCGCGAGGGCGCATCTTGCCTGCCTAAGGCAACGGCTGGGGTGTCGGCGCGGCTCTCCGCCCGCCTAGGGCTTGCCCGCCCTGAAGATCTGGATATGCGAGCCTTCGATCGCAACGCGGCCTTCCTTGGTCAGCGCCCGCAACTGCTTGTTCACCGCCTCGCGGCTCGCGCCAAGCATCTGGGCCAGCGTGCCCTGGGTCAGGTCGAGTTCCACCACGGCAAAGTCATCCTCGACCCGCCCGTGAATCAGGGCGAGTTGGCGCAGCAGGACGATCAGCCGGTAGCGGAGGTCGTGGAATACCGCCTGGTCGAACTGCGAATTGGCGGAACGCAGGCGCTCGCAGAGCGTGAGAATGATCTGGCGGGCGATCTTCGGCGATACATCGAGGAGCGCCAGGAACGGAGCACGCGGGATGAAGATGAGCTTTGTGTCGGTCAAGGCAGCGGCGCCGGCGCTGCGCGGCAAGCCGTCGAGGAGCGCCATCTCGCCGATGACTTCGCCGTCCTCGAGGATGTTGATCGTCGCCTCGCGGCTGTCCTCGGCGGTAAGGTACACACGAACCAGTCCGGAGACGATGAGATAGAGCCCATCGGACTCATCGCCCTGCTCAAACAGGGCGTCGCCGGTCTTGAGAAGCGTCTCGCGGGCGATGCTGGCGAGCCGCGTCAGTTCGTGCGGATCCAGCCCCTCGAAGAGAAGCGTCCGCCCCAGCCATGTCGCTAGATCGTTGGACGACACCCGCTGCCACTCCCTCGTCCGCAAAGCGTTACCATCTCGCCGCCGTCAAGGCGAGCGGACGCCGTGACGGAGCGTGCCGGGCAGGCCGCGTCGATACCCCCCCTGCCCCGAATGCTACCCCGCCTTCAAGGCCTCGGGCTTGGTCCGTGCGCGCCGGGTCATCAGCTTGTTGATCGCCGACACGTAGGCCTTGGCCGACGCAACCAGGGTATCCGGATCGGCGGAGCGCGCCGTCACCGACTTACCTTCCTCCTCCAGCCGCACCGACACCTCCGCCTGCGCGTCGGTCCCCTCGGTTACGGCATTGACCTGGTAGAGCGAGAGCTTCGCCTGGTTGGGCACAATCGCCTTGATCGCATTGAAGGTGGCATCGACCGGTCCGTTCCCGGTCGCCTCGCGGGTCTCGTGACGACCATCCACGTCGAGCGTGATGATCGCCTTCTGCGGACCGCCGGTGCCGGCGATCACCGTCAGCGCCATCACCTTGATCGACTCGCTTTGCCCGGCGACCTCGTCCTCGACCAGGGCCGCGATGTCCTCGTCGAACACATGCTTCTTGCGATCGGCAAGGTCCTTGAAGCGGCGGAAGGCGTCTTCCAGCGCGTTGGCGCCGAGCTCGAAGCCAAGGTCGCTCAACTTCTCGCGGAAGGCGTGGCGCCCGGAATGCTTGCCCATGACCAGCGAGCTTTCCTTCAGGCCCACCGATTCCGGCGTCATGATCTCGTAGGTCTGGGCATTCTTCAGGACGCCGTCCTGGTGGATGCCCGACTCGTGCGCGAACGCGTTCTTGCCGACGATCGCCTTGTTGTACTGGACCGGAAAGGCCGAAACCGCCGACACCAGTTTCGACGCGCGCACCAGCATCGTCGCGTCGATATTGGTGTAGTACGGCAGCACATCGCCGCGCGTCTTGATCGCCATCACGATCTCTTCCAGCGCCGCGTTCCC